>JBDNIP010000224.1:0-10681 GCA_041688245.1 Algoriphagus sp. | reverse complement strand
TTTGTATTATTCAATATTTCATCCGGCTTTTAGAAGAGAAACCAGAGCTGTACTAGCTGGAAAGGTCCGACATCTGGAAGAGTCTAAGAATGGAAAGGCAAACTATTTCATGTTAGTAAGAAATACCCACCGATTGGAAAAGGGTTTGCTGATGAGGCCTAGAAGAGATGTATTTGCTGTTGATTATATCAGAGAAACCGTAGATAGTTATATTGGTGTATTAGGATCCTTTGAGATTGAAACTAAACAGATCAAATGGTTTACAGATGTTTTGAATGAATTTTTTTCACTCGTTCACTCACATACTGTTATAGATTTACATAGACAAAGGTATTTGACCTTTCGTGGGGGATTTAAAAAAGAGCATTCTTGTAATACTTTTATTCCTTATAGCAGAGTTTCTACTGACTTTTCTGATATTTCATATGAGGAATTTTATAAATTAAACCGCCAACGTAGATCTGTAAGATGGTTTTTGGACAAACCCGTGCCTAGAGATTTAATAGATAAAGCTATCCTTGCGGCTATCCAAGCACCTAGTGCTTGTAACAGGCAACCTTTCACTTTTAGGGTGTTGGATGACAAAGCACTAGTAGAAGATGTGATTAATTTGCCAATGGGTACGAAAGGTTACGCACACTCAATTCAGACATTTATAGTTGTCGTGGGGCATCTTAATGCGTATTTTGATGAAAGAGATAGACATTTAATCTATATAGATGCTTCTTTGGCAAATATGTCTTTAATGCTAGCCTTGGAGACATTAGGTTTATCAAGTTGCCCTATAAACTGGCCAGATATCGAAGAGAAGGAAAAGCAAATGGGGGACTTCTTAGGTCTAGAGGATTATGATCGCCCAATCATGTGTATTGGTGTAGGTTATCCCGATCCAGAAGGTAAAGTGGCATTTTCTGAAAAAAGAGAATTACGAAAAATCAGGAAATATAATTAAGATGTTGATTGAACTAAGAGGTGTTGAATTTGTAAACAAAGGAGCTGAGTTAATGCTACATGCTATTATGAAAGAGGTACGTGAACGAGTTCCAGAAGTTACTTTCGTAATGGAGGAAAGTTCAAGGATTCCAGCCAACAAACTAGCTGAATATGGGATTCTTCGCAAATTCAAATTTAGAAAGTTCGGAATCAATTTTTCCCCATTTATCAATAGCTTACCATGGACACTTAGAAAACCCTATGGTCTTGTAACAGAACACCAAATAAACGCAGTGTTGGATGGATCAGGATTTGCTTTTGGTGATAAGTGGGGATCGAAAAAGGCGGGAGAACGATGTGCTGATCATATAAAAAAGTGGAAAAAAGACAGTATGAAAGTCGTTCTTCTACCTCAAGCGTTTGGGACATTTACAGAGGATGAGCTGATTGTTAAAATGAGAACTATTTTAAAATATGCAGATCTTATTTTTGCACGGGATTCTCAGTCCTTTAAATATCTCAGCGGAATTTCTACAAACGCACGTTTGAGTCTATCTCCGGACTTCACTAATCTAATCTCTGGAATACAATCAGAAAACCATAAAGAGCTGGAGAAAAGAATTGTCATCATCCCAAATCAAAAAATGATGGAAACAGAAAATGCTAAACAAAATGATGACTACCCATCTTATTTGGCATTAATAATTTCTTTGCTACAAGAAAAAGGGCAAAATCCTTTCTTTCTCATTCACGAGAGTAAAAAAGATGGGCACATCGCTGGTTTGATAAACAGTAAGCTTGAACATGAAATAGATATAGTAAAGGAGGAAAACCCACTTATTGTCAAAGGGATAATTGGAGCGAGTGATGCGGTTATTACGTCAAGATTTCATGGTCTCGTAAGTGCTCTTTGTCAGGGAATCCCTAGCCTATCTACAGGGTGGAGTCATAAGTACCAAGAGCTTTTAAATGATTATGAATATCCAGAAGGACTTTGTGAAGTATCTTTAGATAAAGAGTATTTAAATTCTAAACTGTATTTACTTTTAGATTTAGGAAGAAGAATCCAAACTATAGATAAGCTGATGATTAACTCGACACTTCAAAAGGAAAAGTCCAAGAAAATGTGGAGTGAAGTAGCGAAAGTGCTGACTAGGAAATGAAAGTCTCTGTAATTATTCCTGTATATCGAGATTGGGATACGCTGCAAAATTGTTTGAATCACCTCAGCAACCAATCCTATCCAAAAGATACTTTCGAAATAATTATCGTAAATAATGATCAAGATTCTGTTCCACCACAAAACTTTATCTTTCCATCAAACTCAACGATTGTGATAGAAGCTATTCCTGGTTCCTACGCTGCTAGGAATACAGGAATAATGGTAGCCACGAGTGAAATTATAGCTTTTACAGATTCAGATTGTAGGCCGGATACAGATTGGATAGAGCAAGGTGTGAGGGCTTTATCCAGAGGATATGACATGATAGGGGGAAAAGTTGAACTCTTTAAAGAACCTGATGGAGAAGAGTTGGCATTTATTTATGAAAGTAGATTCGGTTTCAATCAAAAGCGGAATGTAGCGAAAGGTCAAAGTGTTACGGCCAATTTGTTTTGTACTAGTGGAGTGATAGAAAAATCAGGTAAGTTCAACCAAAACATACTGTCTGGAGGAGATTTTGAATGGACAAAAAGAGCTACTTCTTCAGGTTTTAAGATGGGATATGGAGCTGAAGTAAGAATTAAACACCCAGCTAGAAAGTGCTTACAGCAATTAATCACTAAGAAAAAACGCACTATCGGTGGGATGCATACTAGGTTCTTTAAATCTTTCAATGCTTTTCAAAAATTAAAATTCACCTTACATATGTTGCGTCCACATATCACTATTTTTAATTATAAAGGTCTGACTTTTAAAAAAAGAGTTCAGTTATTTTTCGCTACTTGGTATGTAGAGTGTATAGGGATGAAAGAAATGCTACTGTTAGACTTCAATTCAAAGAAAGCAGAACGATCATAAACCATACTATGTGTTTATTTCGATTTTGCTCCAAATTAAACTCATTCATATCCGATGAATAAGAAAATCGAATCGATTCTAAAAGCAAATGACTTTACCTTGGTTAATTTGGTAAGACTTGTAAAGGAAAAAGCTTTAGTCCTTGTCATTACAGTAATTGCTTTTGCAGTATTTGGTGTGATTTATTACATAACCACTCCAAACTCATATAGTACCAATGTGGTGGTTTTGGTAGAAACTCAGAATAGTGCTAATACTGGTGGGTTAGGGTCATTAGCTCAAGCAGCAAGGTTAAACATGGGGGTAGGGACTACTGAAATTACTTCTCTGGACCCTAGTCTTTATCCAGTAATAATCCAAAGTAAACCGTTTTTGGAAGATCTAATAAATTCAAATGTAAGTTCAGAAATTTATCAGGATTCAATATCGCTTTATAAATATATGGTGGAGGTAAGGCCAGAAAATGAAATCTATAAATTCCTGAGAAATCCATTTTATGGCTTTAAAGAGTCTGTCACTGTGGAGGACACAAATAGGGATACTATAGGAATCAGAGAAAAATATGAGCCATTGGAAATATTCGCACTCAGCAAAATATCCGAAAGAATAGTCACTACATCTGAAGGCAAATTATTGATTATAAGTACTAATATGCCTGAAGCGAGAATGTCATTCGAGTTTTCTAAAACGGTTAAAAACCTTTTGATCAGCTATGTGACTAAATATCTACAAGAAAAACAACTGGACCATGTCGAATACCTAGAGATTCAATATAAGAGAAGCGAAAAAGGCTTTAAGGATACCCAATTTGCACTCACAACATTTAAGGAGCGAAATCAAGGGCTTTTTTTAGAGAGTATGAAAGCGATGGAACAAAATCTTAATTCTGAATATAGTTTAAAATATGAGCTGTTTAGGACAATTGGTCAAGAATTAGAAATGGCTAAGATTGAACTGAATAGCCAAAAGCCGATATTTTCCGAGATTGATCCTCCATATATTTCCAATAGACCAGATTCTCCAAATTTGACTTTAACTTTAGCATTCTGCATTGTACTTGGATTTATCTTTGGACTGATAGTAATTTTTTTACTTTACGCAAAGCAATATTACGGCTTACATCAAGAGAAATCTACCTAATTTGAAAGTATCCATAATTATTCCCTGCTTCAATAATGCAGACCTAATCACACAAACTCTTGATTCTGTAAAAAATCAAACTTATACAGACTTGGAATGTGTGATTGTAGATGACGGTTCTACGGATAATTCTCTGTATGTCATTTCTGAATATGCAAGTAGAGATGCACGATTTAAAAATTATCCTCGTCCTAAATTTTTGCAAAAAGGAGCTAACTCTTGTAGAAACTTTGGAGCAGAACAAGGTAAAGGTGATTTATATATATTTTTAGATGCAGATGATCTTCTTTCAGAAAATTGCCTAGAAAAGAGACTGTTGAGTTATGAAGATGAAGATTTGGTTGTTTTTTCTACGGCAAATTTCCATTGTGATATTGCGGATTCGTCCCCATTTTTCCCCAATCTTGTCCTTAATCTCTATCCGGTTCAATACCGAAACATGTTTTTAAATTACAATATTCCCTGGCATGTAAGTAGTGGCCTATGGAAAAGAGAGTTTTTTCTAAAAATAGAAGGATTTGATGTTACCATATTACGATTCCAAGATGTAGATCTACATGTTCGTGCTCTCGATGATACCACTATTTCGCTCAAGCTAGACTTTTCCGAAGGTTTTACCTCATTTTATAGAAAGTCTGGATTTCATCAAAAAGTAACTTTGGAGAAACGCAGTTTTATTCTTGAGCAAGGATTGATTTATGCTTGGAAAATGAAAGAAAGACTGGATCCAACAGTATTTCCTCAAATAGAAGGTCTTTTTGTGTATCTACTATTTAGATTTGAAGAGGTTATTCAGACTAAGGAACTAATATTAATAGAGTCTTTAATTGATATGAAAATTTACTCGAATACTGAAAGTTTTAATTCTTTAGAACTGAATTCAATAATAAATTTTTATAATTCAATATTGTACAAACCGTCTCGTTTTAGGAAATTATTTAGTTTCACACTATATAAATTATATAAGATTAGGCACTAAAGTCGAATCAGGTTAATGAAAGCTTATTATGAAAATATTGAATTTTGGCATTTAATCACGTTACCTATATATTTCATTTTTATATATTTTATTTTGCTATTAATGGCAAAACAAGTGCTACTGAGAGATTATAAGTTTATCAATTTACACTTTCTTGCGTTACTATTATTTTATTTAGCGATTGGTTTAATTGATTTCAAGGTGAAGTTGATACCATATTTCCCAGACACTAACCTCTTTACAAAGATATTAGAAACCGGGGTCACTCCTAGTAACCAGTCAGTGGGTGTTAAGATAGGCTACAAATTCCTTGCAATTCCAGTATATATTCTTTCGCTGAAATCTATTTTTAATTATTTTCTTTTTAATATTTTTTTCTTCCAATTAGGATTGATATTTCTAGCTGCCGCATTTAATAAAACTTATGATATTACTGACGTTTGGGTACAACGGTTCTTTCTGATATTAGCTTCTTTTGTACCCTCCATAGTAGTTTATTCCTTTACTCCTCTAAGGGAGAGTTACTTTGTTTTAGCAATTGGATTATTTTTCTATGGAATGACTTTTAAACATAAACTGAATTTTTTACTTATGTTAGGTATTGTACTGGCAGGAATTCTTAGGATTCAGTTACTATTATATTTTTTTATAATAATAGGGCTACAGTATGTGAGTGAAGTAAAATTGAATAGAAAAGTTGTGTTTATATTAATTGTTCTTGCTTTTCCTATCTTGTTTTTTGGACTTAATCTTCTGTCTACGATTATTTTAAAAATTCCGATTTCTCCAGAAAGTCTTTCCCTTTTTCGTAATGTACAACGCATGAACTATTTTGAAAGCGTAGTGACATATCCAGAAGTATTTTGGAATAACTGGTTAGATGTGATATTTGATTTTCCTGGCTTATTTTTCCAATTCTTATTGGCTCCTTTTCCTGTAATTATCTTTATCCCTTTTTGGACCAAACTAGCCTATTTTGCTGATGGGTTATACTTTCTATTTATTTTGTTTCTATGCGTAATACCTTTCAGTCAACTTAAAAATTATGGCATTTGGATAGTTTATATTGTAATATATGTTGGCATGTCAGCTTTTTTTGAATTTCACTTGTTAGGAGCGGTCCGTCATAGATTGCCCGCTACTTTACTTCTGATAAGTTTAGCTGCTCAAAGTCTGGCTTATTATTTACCTAGCTATAAGTGGATCTTCAAATATTAATTTCTACGATGGACCCCAACCCCAATTCTTTTAAAGATCTGGGGTTTTCTAGGTTGATTATTTCCCAGAATTCTATAGGCAAAACTATTAATTCAGAGCAGTTTCAATTTTTATCTTTTAATGAAAAAGGGCTCTCCAAAAGTCGTAATCGCGCTATCGAAAACTCTACAGCTAAATATGGATTAATTGCGGATGATGATGTCAAGTTTTGTGAAGGCTTTAAAAAGAAAATTGAAAATGGCTTTAATCTTTATCCAGATGCTGATATTTTAACTTTTAAGATATTGACACCAGATGCTCGTCCGTATAAAAACTATAGGTCTTCTGCTTTTAAACATAGCAGAAGTAGTATCTTTAAAGTCTCTTCTGTAGAAATAGTAGTTCGATTAGATAAAATTAATTGGGCTGGTTTACGATTTGATGAGAGATTTGGTTTGGGTGCTGAATTTAAAAGCGGCGAAGAAACGATTTTCTTAAATGATGCCTTAGACGCAGGACTGAATCTGTATTATATTCCACAGTATTTGGTAATTCATCCTAAAGAAAGCTCTGGTAAAATTCTCGATATAAACTATTTTCAAAGTAAAGGGGCATTAGTGAAGAGATTATACCAAAAATCCATTTACTTTCCGCTGGGGCTTGTTTTTTTATTGAAGCAGCTAGCAAAATCTAATAAAGCTATACGTTTAACCTCTGCTATAAAAGAAATTTTTAGAGGCTATAATTCTGCACTCTAATTTTAATGATTGTCTCAATAATTACTCCAGTACATAACTCTATCGATCATATTGAAGAGGCAATTCAATCCATTATAAATCAGACTTATACGAACTGGGAGCTTATCTTGATTGATGATAAGTCTTCTGATAGTGGCCTTCATATTCTTCAGAGATATGAAGCATTAGATTCAAGGATTCATCTATATACGAATTCAAATAATCAAGGAGCGGCTGTCACAAGAAATAAAGGTATTAAAGCTGCCAAAGGTAGATTTATTGCCTTTCTAGATAGCGATGATCTTTGGCTACCAGAGAAATTAGAGACTCAGTTAAAGTTTATGCTCAACAATGATTACTCTTTTACTTACACGGGGTACACTACCTTCACTGATAAAGATCCTGAAGATATTTGTCTATTTAAGGTTCCTAACAGGGTTAGCCATAGAGATTTGCTCAAAACCTGTTCAATAGGGTGTCTTACAGTTATATATGACACTCAACTTCTCGGCAAAGTTTATATGCCATTAATCTCTAGACGCCAAGATTTTGCTTTATGGCTCAACATATTAAAAAAAATTCCATATGCACACGGCATTGATAAGCCACTGTCGAGATATCGTCTTCGAAGTGATTCGATTTCTGCAAACAAATTTAGGGCAGCAGGGTATCAATGGAAGGTGTATAGAGAATTCGAACACCTTAATATTTTTCAAGCTGCCTACTTCTTTGTTCATTATTCATTTTTCGGTGTTATAAAAACTTACTTTAACAGGGTAAAAAGAAAGATTAATTGATGTTGATTTCTGTAATTATTCCATTATACAAAGATTGGGATCGTCTATTACTTTGTCTTGAGGCACTAAAAATCCAAACTGCTGATTTTTTAGATTTTGAAGTGATTATAGTAAATAATGATCCTTATGACGAAATGCATTTGGAAAACAACTATCCCTTCATGACAAAATTTACTTCACAGAGTATTTCAGGATCGTATGCAGCCAGAAATAAAGGATTGAAACTAGCCTCAGGAAACGGCTTATTGTTTACTGACTCAGATTGTATTCCACGTGAAAATTGGATTCAAACGGCTATTTCATTACTTAATACATCCTCAGGAGATCTGATAGCAGGACAAATCAAATTGTTTTCTGACCTAGATAATCGCTATGTAAGGTTTGATACAGCTCTTGGATTTCCGAATGAGAATTATGTTAAAAAGCACAACTTTGGGGTGACTGCTAATTTATTGGTTAGAAAATCAGTTTTTGATGATGTAGGTGAGTTTGATCCCAAGCTATTGACGGGTGGAGATGCTGAATTCTGTCACCGCGCTGTAAAAGCTGGATGGCTCATAGAATATAGGAAGGAACTGATTGTGTCTCATCCCGCGCGGTCCAGTTGGTTTCAACTGAAAAACAAATCTGTCAGATTTGGGGGTAGGTTGCCTTCCGCAAGTAATTCAGTATTGAAGACTTTGAAGCTAGTTGGGAAATTTAGAATTAGAATAGATGATGTCTCTCAAATATATAACTTGAAGACTAAATCAATTTCACAAAGAGTAGAAATTTTTTTGCTAAAACAGCAATTAAGATGGGTTGAAGCCTGTGAATCTGTTCGAGTGGCAATGGGAAAAAAACCTGGTAGAACCTGACTGTAACAGATTTAGCATTTATGAAACTTAGTATTATATTTTTATTTAATCTTAGGTCTTTCTATTTCTGGATTTTCTCATGTCTTAAATTCTGACACTCCCATTTTAGAAGAATATCTGCGAATGTCCCAATTTACTGGAGACTTTAAGTTTAACTAGTTCTTCCAACTAAAACTTATTCGTTTTGAAGGGCGGGACTCTTCACTTGTCACTGTTAATGTCTCCCTCATTTCTAATAGGGAAAAGCCACCCGATCAATCCTAAAGTAAGTTTCAATCTTCTTCCATTCATCTCTACATCGGAGATCAATACTAAAAGACCTTATGGATGTGATGATAAAGGTTTGATTCCCAATGTTGGTTTACAAACCTATCCCACGACCTGATTTTACGACCGATTCCACTTTCTGGAAATTCAGCTTCAACTTGAATTTACCTATTCCCAAAATAAAACGTTTCAGGGTTTCTCCTCAATATTACCAACTTCTGTGGTTCAGGCAAGATTCTTTTATTGGAATAATGGTGATAGTCTAGACAGGTTTGGTGACGGAGTGACGACACAGTTTTATAACATCCAGCAGCCCTTACTTTTCTTCAGACTAGGCAAAGATATGCTTGGCCGCCGACAGGGATTGGAGTATGGAGTCAATGAAAGTAAATTTTTTATTCAAGCGTATCAAGAAATACTCATACCATTCTCAGCTCTAATGAAGTTTTTGATGCGTTTTCCAGTTCGAATACTTCCCAGGTCCTTTACCTTATTTCTTTATAATTCGTTTTTGAGAAAATAGCTTCTAAGTGTTCAATATAAAGCGATATTTTTTAGTTACATCTTTTTTGGTTTTGTGTAGTTTCCCCTTACAAAGTCAGAATCTCGTTACTGATTTTCCGGTATTAGAAGAATACTTACGGCGATCCCAACTTCTAGGAGATTTCAACCCTAAAATCTCCTTTCAGTTAAGATCCGTAAATCTATCTCGCAAAGACACTAGCGAAGGGTTAATTACGCTTCGAAAGTACTGGTTGGGTGGCGAGTCTGGTAAGTTGTCCAAATTTCATTTTTCCCTGTTACCTCTAATTTTGTCCACCGAGATTAATTCCAAAAGACCCTATGGCTGGGGAAATAAGGGCATGATCCCCAATGTGGGCTTGCAGACTTATTTTAGTGCTGGTTTTTACGCAAGGTTAGCATTTTTAGAGATTCAATTCCAACCAGAGTTTATTCATGCCCAGAACAAAGCATTTCAAGGTTTTAATGCAGCTTCATCTACTTCTGTAATTCAGTCTCGTTTTTTTTATTGGAATGATGGCGATAATCCAGAGCGGTTTGGTCAAGGACCAAGAAACCGGTCTTGGTGGGGGCAGTCTGCTGTTCGATTAAATGCAGGTTCTTTTTCTCTAGAATTAGGTACAGGGAACCTCTGGTGGGGACCTGGCCAATTCAATTCGTTGATCTTTAGTGACAACTCAGAAGGTTTTCCGCACTTAAGTTTGAAAACAAATAAACCTGTTAAGACCTTTATGGGAAATTTTGAGGGTCAACTCATGATGGGAAGATTAGAAAATAGTCTTCTGCCACCTTCACAAAATCAAGAATTGAACAAGCGATTTTTCGAAGACTTCAGTGGTGATTGGAGGTATCTCAACGGTCTTTCCATCACTTTCAATCCTTCCTTTTTGCCCAATCTCTTTTTTGGTTTTAATCGAACCTTACAGCAATATAACGGCATGAAAGGGAATGGCTTTAGGGATTGGTTCCCTGTATTTGAAGTCTTTCAGAAGGAGAAATTCTTTGATAATGGCTCTACAGTAGTATTCGATTCAAGAGGCCAAGATCAACAAGCCTCCGTTTCTTTTAGATATTTGGTTCCTTCGGCTAGATTTGAAGTCTATGGAGAGTTCGGCAGGAGAGATCATGCATTTAATTGGGGAGAGTTTATCCTAAACCCAGAGCATGCGAGGGCCTATTTAGTTGGGTTTCAAAAGTTATTTGCGTTGTCAAAAAAAAATGAATTCATTCAG
>JBDNIP010000223.1:0-2805 GCA_041688245.1 Algoriphagus sp. | reverse complement strand
TGAAATTGGACGTGGTCCTTATACTGTTTCCATTGAAGCGATACGGGAATTTGAAGTGGTCACCAATTCCTATGATGTCACACAGGGACGACAGGCTGGTGGTGCGTTGAATGCAGTAACCAAATCTGGCACCAATGAACTAAGCGGATCTGCTTTTGTCTACAACAGAAATGACGGGTTGGCAAGTAAGTATGATATAAGAGGAAACTCCAGAGAACAAGACTTTTACACCTACCAATGGGGGCTAAGCTTGGGCGGACCTGTAATTAAGGACAAGATGCATTTTTTCATGGCATTTGACAGACAGGATGCTGGTGAACCTGTATTCATCACGGATATCAACACCCCAGACGATGAAAGGCGACTTGGGGTGACTCAGGATACGTTACAAAAGGCATTGGATATTGTGCGCAGGCTTTATGGAGTAAGTGATGCGCAGCAAGTCGGAGAATTTTCAAGAAAAACCGTTGCCAATACACTTTTTACAAGAATAGACTGGCAGCTGAATGCAAGAAATAAATTGACTATCAGGAATAACTATACAGATTGGAACAATCCGCTAAGTGTCACAGATAACTCCAATATTAATATTGCTGAAGTTTATGGTGATTTCAAATCAAAGGAAAATAGTCTGCTTTTTTCTTTGCGGACAGCGGTGAGCCCATCTTTCACCAATGAGATGAAGTTTCAATACCAACATGCCGAGCGAGCATTTGCTCCAAACAGCCAACTTCCACTGAGTAATATTCCAAGAGGAATTGTAAGAATCACTTCTCCTTTCCCAACAGGAACCAATCCTAATGCCACGCAGTCTCGGAGTTTTCAATTTGGTGGTCAGCGATTTGTTCCAGAAACAAATATGGAAAATCAATTGCATCTAGTCAATACTACTTATATCACCAAGGGCAAGTACCAATTGACTTTTGGTACGGATAATATGATTACCTACCTCGAGACTTTATTGTCTAACGAGCAAAACGGGCGCTTCTTTTTTGATAACCTACAAGATTTAGAAGCTTTGAAAGCTTCAAGATACGCAAGAGAGGTACCCTTAAAAGGGCTGCCAATTGTGAAGCAAACGGTCTTGGATCTGTCAGCATTTGCTCAGGTAGAATTTGAGCTTGCAAAAAATCTACAAACTGTTTTTGGAGTGAGATATGATCTTACAGCCTTTATGAACAGTGCCGATTACAACCCCACTTTAGATCAGGAACTTGGAATTAATTCTCAGGTGAAACCTTCAGACTGGAACAATATTCAGCCAAGAGTGCAGATGACTTGGAATGTAAAGGGCAATAATACCGACATACTGAAATTCGGAGCAGGGTTATTTTCTGCCCAGCCTCACTACTACGCTCAGGTAAATAATATTCAGAACTCCGGAGTCATGCTGGCAGCTGTCGATGTAACAGGGAATCTAGTGCCTAAACCGGATTTTGTAAGTTATAGAAATGATCCCAGTACCGTCCCGGGAGTACCTGAAGGCGCTCCGTCTATATCCACCATCAATTCGGTATCTGAAAACTTTGAAGTACCGAGTACATTCAAGGCGAATTTGAATTACAATAAATATCTGACGGACCGAATCAGACTGGGGCTTAATGTACTATACACTCGTACGTTCGATAATTATGTGTATCTGGAAAGGAATTTGGTAGATCAACCTTTCTTCAGGTTAGAAAATGAAGGCGACAGAGGCGTATTTGTGCCTGCTGCCACGATCACGGGCAGAGGTCAGACGGACTGGCTAAACTCCAGAAAATCAGAAAACTTAGGTAGAGTCCTTGAATTAAATTCCAATGCAATTGCCTATCAATATGCCATTGTTTTTGACATCGGCACCAGACTTGGCAAAGATGGCTATCTGAACGCCAGCTACACTTATAATCAATCCAAAGACAACTCTTCATACAATTGCTGTGTGGCCAATACTTCCACTTTCCTACCGGTGGTGGACGATAGTCGGGTGTTGAATTGGGGTTATTCGGATTTTCATTTTAAAGATAAAATAGTTGTGAATGGCGCTACTCCAACTTGGAAAGGATTTATGCTTGGGGCATCTCTGATCGGATACGGAGGTAGCAGGTATTCCTTTTTGGTGACGAATGGAAGTTTACAGGGAGATTTTCCACTGAATAATGCATTAGCTTTTGTTTTTGATCCAAACGACCCTAAAACACCCGAGAATATCAGAGCCGGAATAAATGGGATTCTCGAGGATCCAAATACTTCAGAAAGTACCAAGAAATACCTGAGGGAAAGTTTTGGAAAAGTAGCCGAGCGAAATGGAGGAGTCAATCCATTCGCAGCTACCATTGACCTACGGATCTTAAAGTCAATCAAAACCTTCAGGAAGCAATCTTTAGAGGTATCTGCAGATATCTTTAACTTGGCAAATCTTCTTAACAAGGAGTGGGGAGTGGATAATAATTTGGGGAGATCCCGAAATTTGTACAATATTCAGGGCTTTGACCAATCTAGAGGGGAATATATTTATAGGGTAGAAAGTGGGGTAGGAGCCAAGCCTATCAACGGGACCCCATGGAGAGTACAACTTGGCCTTCGCTACGCATTTTAAATAATTAATAGAAAAATGAAAAACTCAACTATTTACAAATTAGGGATTGTAGTTTTAGCACTTTCCAGTCTCGCTTCTTGCAATACTAAAGAAGTCTCAGCCGCTCCTCAAGAGCTGGAAAAGGAAGGATTGCAAATCATCGCTTTTGGTTCCTGTAACAAGCAGGATAGCCCTCAGCCGCTTTGGGAACCGATCATAAGCCATTCACCAGAGCTATTTATTTGGCT
>JBDNIP010000222.1:0-5409 GCA_041688245.1 Algoriphagus sp. | reverse complement strand
CCCATAAAGGTGAAATGGTTGCAAAATTAAATCTTGATCAATCAGTCCGAAGCATTACCGTAGACGAAACTTTAGGCAAAATCTACGGTATCACCACAGGTGAAGAACCCGGAATTGCGGTATTTGATATTCCGAAGGAACTGTTGAAGAAATAAAAATTGGTCATAAAAAAAGCCTGCTGAGAAGAATCTCGGCAGGCTTTTCAGATACTATTCTTTTCTGAGAATTACATCTTAGGAAGTACCACAGTATCCACAGCGTGAAGCAGTCCAGTGGACTTGAATACATCGGCAATCGTAACTTTAGACTGTCCACCATTCTCGTCAGTGATATACAGATCTTTGCCTTTCATCGAAGCAGTCAATGTTCCGCCTTGTACAGTAGTCAACATAGCTTTACCATTTCCTTTTTTGATGGCTCCAGCGATTTCTTTAGAACCCATTTTCCCAGCCACTACATGGTAAGTCAATACCGCCTGCAATTGTGCTTTGTTTTCTGGCTTTAGAAGTGTCTCAACAGTTCCTTTTGGAAGCTTGTCAAAAGCTGAATTCTCAGGAGCAAAAACTGTAAAAGGACCTTTTGACTGAAGTGTCTCTACCAAACCTGCTGCTTTTACTGCTGCTACTAGTCTAGTGTGATCCACAGAATTTACCGCATTCTCTACAATATTTTTAGAAGGATACATTGCTGATCCACCGACCATTTTGGTCTTTTCCATTTGCGGAAAAGCAAAGTTTGCTGAAAGAAATGCGGAGGCTACTAATGCCACTTTGAAATAAGTTTGAATTTTCATAATGTTGATTGTTAAGAATGGTTTTTTTGATTTCGTATTTGGAAGGAGATACGAGGGTAGTTTTAGAATTGGATTTAGGGAAGGTGAAAAAAATTACGAATGGCGAAATACGTCCTGCTGATTATCGAGATACGACATCATTAGAACTTCAAACCTTGACTTAGATCTAACTCTTAGCTGAATTGGATTTTCAAATTTCGAAAGATGAATATCGGAGTATAGGTCCAATCTGTTCCCAATCCTTTAATTATCTCGAACTATTAAGTTGACATAATTTTCAAATCCGCTACGGCTGACAAGTTTTTTCAATTGCTAATGTTGAATGATGAATTTCGAATGTTGAAGTTTGGACTTTCCACAAAACCTCAAAAGGCTTAGCTTTGCCCTTCGAATAAAACGAATCCCATGTACCAAGAGAAAATAGAAGCCATCAAAGCTGCCATTGCTACTGCAGATGCCAATACCCCCGACCAACTGGAAGCATACAGAATGGAGTTTATCTCCAAGAAAAGTGTGGTGGGAGAACTCTTTGGCGCTATGGGGCAAATTCCCAATGAAGAGAAAAAGGCCTACGGACTAGAAGTCAATAGCGTCAAGCAACTCGCGGAGGAAAAATTTCAGGAATTGATCGAAAAGGTTAACGCCAGCAATAAAAAGTCAAAATCAGCAGATTTTGACCTGACGCTCCCTCCATCTAACTCCCCGATGGGCGGCATTCATCCTTTGACAGCCACTCGTCAGCGGATCATTGAGATCTTTGAGCGGATTGGATTCAACCTTTCCGAAGGACCGGAGATCGAGGATGATTGGCATAATTTCACTGCGCTGAACTTCCCTGAAAACCACCCGGCTCGAGAGATGCAGGATACCTTCTTTATCGAAAAAAATCCAGATATCGCCCTACGTACGCACACTTCTTCAGTTCAGGTACGCGTGATGGAAAACCAAAAACCACCGATTCGGACACTTTCTCCTGGTCGTGTGTATCGAAATGAAGCAATCTCAGCTCGGGCACATTGCATTTTCCATCAAGTAGAAGGGCTCTATGTGGATGAAAACGTAGGTTTCGCTGATTTGAAAAATACTTTGTACCACTTTGCCAAGGAGATGTTTGGGAAGGAAACCAAAGTACGATTCCGACCTTCATACTTCCCATTTACCGAGCCGAGTGCAGAAATAGATATTACATGCTTGATCTGCGGTGGCAAAGGCTGTAATGTCTGCAAAGGCAGTGGCTGGGTAGAGATCGGAGGTTCAGGAATGGTCGATCCAAATGTGCTTGAAAACTGTGGCATCGACTCTAAAAAATATACCGGATTTGCCTTCGGAATGGGCATTGAGCGAATTGCGATGCTAAAATATCAGATCAAAGATTTGAGATTGTTCACCGAGAATGACTCAAGGTTTTTAAAGCAGTTCCGGACATTGATTTAGGTCATAAATTCAGTAAAAAAGGAGACAGTTCGAAAACTGTCTCCTTTTTTACTATAATATCAATCAATCTTTTCTTCACAAGTAGCAATGATATTCAAATTCTTGATTCAAATTCCCACAATCCTTTGCACCCTTCGTGAAACCTTTGCGTCCTTAGCGGTTAAACCACTTTTAAACCGCTTTTGATGTTTCCATCTTATTGATAATATCCTCGTAGTCGAGCTTATCCCAATTCGCTGTGATCAACGGATCGGCCATCACTCGATTCATGATTATATCCTGAACCTTGCCCTGAGCATATGCCTGAGCATATGGTATCTCCGAAAAGGTAACCATCGAATAAAGTGGAATCCAATCATTGGGATAGAGCTCATGCAACTTGGCTTCAATTTTCTTGCGAAGAATAAACTTCGGATCAGAAACAGAATCCCGCATCTCCACAAAATTATCCATCGCAAGTTGACAGATGGCATCAGTATTTGGCTTTCGCTGTTGCTGAAATTTCTCAAATACCAAATCCCAACTATCAGTACCTAACTTATCTATCAGACCATTTAAAACGGAGCAATCTTCAAAACCGCAATTCATTCCCTGACCATAAAAAGGTACCATTGCATGGGAAGCATCTCCAAGTAATACGCTTTGACCTTGTGCCCAAGGATAGCATTCCACATTGACTAAGGCAGAAGTTGGATTTTTAAAAAATTCGGTCTTCAAGTCAGGCATCAACTTGTAGGCGTCATGGAAATAGTTTGAAAATACTGACTCCAAGTCCTCCTCATCGTTAATTTTATCGAAGCAGATTTTTTCATCCTCGAAAGGTAAAAACAGGCTACAGGTAAATGATTTATCTGGATTAGGCAGAGCGATCAACATAAACTTACCCCTTGGCCAGATATGCAAGGCATTCGGATCCATGGCAAATTCTCCCGCAGGCGTTGCAGGAATTGTCAACTCTTTGTAGCCGTGGGAAATATATTCCTGCTTATAGCTGAATTCAACTTGCTTTTCCATCGACATACGAAGCGCAGAATAGGATCCATCTGCCCCAATGATGACGGGAGCATCAAGTTTAGACTCTCCTTGATCTGTCTCAAATGTTATTCGCTGATTGCTGAGATCTACATCGACACATTTGTGTTCAAAATTAAAATTCACCCCAAGCCGTTCACCTTCTTCAGCCAATAGCTGATTAAACTTGCCACGTGAAATGGAATAAATTGCTTGATTTGCTTTTCCGTAAGGTATAAAACTGGTGCCCCCATGTTCGTCATGAATCCGACGGCCATGCATAGGAATTGCCAGTGGAAGAACCTTGTCTTTTAGACCCACTTCCTCCAGACTCTTCCAGCCGCGATGACTTAAAGCCATGTTGATGGATCTACCAACTCCGCCGGAAGAATTCTTGCGTTTATCTGGACGCTTGTCATAGACCGACACATTCAGACCTTGACTCCTAAGATATATTGCCATTAATGAACCTACAAGACCAGCACCGAGAATAGTTATTTCGTTTTTTTTCATTCTGATATATTAACTCATTGCTTGCCTTAAGCGAATTTTTTTAAGGATTGTTCCAAAATTTGTGCAAATCGAAAAATATCTGAAAAGCTGTTGTAAAGCGGAGTTGGCGCAATACGAATCACGTTAGGATTTCTCCAGTCGCCAACCACTCCATTTTTGTAAAATTCATCAAATACTGCTTTCCCTCCACGATGTATCAGCAAAGACAACTGACAGCCTCTTTCCACTGGATTTTCTGGAGTGATAATTTCCAAAACCCCCGAATCTCCATTGATTAGACGGATCAAGTATTCTAAGTATCCGGTTAATTTTTCGCTTTTGGCTCGTAGACTTGAAATCCCTGCGGCTTGAAAAATATCCAAAGACGCCTGCTGAGCCGCTAATCCCAAGACATTTGAATTTGCTAATTGCCATCCATCAGCACCATGCATGGGAATAAATCCTTTCTCCATCTGGAATCGCTGTTGCTCATCATGGCCCCACCAACCTGCAAGTCTCGGAAGGTCATGCCGATCGGCATATTTTTCATTTATATATATTCCTGAGACATTACCAGGGCCGGAATTCATGTATTTGTAGCTACACCAAGTGGCAAAGTCAACCTCCCAATCATGAAGACTCAATGGTGCATTGCCAGCAGCATGTGCTAAGTCAAAACCAGCCACTGCTCCTACTGCGTGGGCTGCGGCTGTAATCGATTTCATATCAAAAAGTTGCCCAGTATAATATTGCAAACCGGCCATGTTCACCATTGCCAGTGAATCTCCCTGACGTTGAATCTCAGCAAGAATATCTTCAGTTCTAAGTGTATGCTCACCCTTTCGTGGCTTCAGCTCCACAATTACCTCTTCGGGATCTAGCCCGTGCCACTTCACCTGCGACTCGAGCATATACTGATCAGAGGGGAAAGCACCTGCCTCAATGATGATTTTGTAGCGATCTTTTGTAGGCCTATAAAATGTAACCATCAGCAAATGAAGGTTCACCGTCAAATTATTCATTGCCACTACTTCATGTGAATGAGCTCCTAAGATCTCGCCCAATGCAGGTTTTGACTTTTGACGTACATACAGCCAAGCATCCTCCCCGTCAAAATGTCCATCGACAGCCATTTCAGCCCAATTTCCAAGTTCATTGTTCAAATAACTGGTAACAGATTTTGGCTGTAAGCCAAGAGAATTTCCGCAGAAATAGATCGCTTCCACTCCGTTTATTTTGGGGAATAGAAAGTGATCACGGTAGGAACGAAGAGAATCTTCCTGATCCATTTTTTGAGCAAAATCTTCGGAGTATTCGTAGTTCATTTTTTTTGGGTCTTTAAATTGGAAGACTGATAGCTAGCTAGTTGGAATTGAAAGTTTGAGAATTGGAACAGCTTATCTACCGTAGCTAATTGAAAGCACTCAAAACTGTCTGAATATAAAATTCAAGAATAAATGAATAAGGTTTTTAAAATTTTATAAACCTCACAGCATAAAACTTATTCAAAAGACAGTTAGTTGATTTTTCACTTAATTTAATAAAATGACAATTTCCTATGTTTGCCGTTTGTATTTGAAGCTAATTATTGATTGGAATCCAATGGAATAAGCCCTTCTTTGAAGTGTCGACAAGATTTTTCAAATCAAATCAGCAATAAATTTGGCTATGTGCAGCTT
>JBDNIP010000221.1:0-1626 GCA_041688245.1 Algoriphagus sp. | reverse complement strand
ATGATAGGCAAATACGTGATGACGGAGAATGAATTACTTCAGAAGAAGCCAACTCCCGAATCAATAGGAATGGGATCATACACCATAGATTCCCATAACATCCAGCGGTATGTCGACGAAAATGGACATGTACAAAATGAAGGGGATATTGCAGTTCCATTGCCCCAACCCTATCAAATCGCATTCGGTGCGATCGTGCCCAAGCATGATGAAATCAAGAATTTGGTAGTTCCATTGGCAGTTTCAGCTAGCCACATTGCTTTTGGCTCTATTCGAATGGAGCCTGTGTTTATGATTCTTGGTCAATCCGGAGCTACAGCAGCAGTAATGGCTTTAGATAGAGGAGTCACTATACAAAATATTTCCTATGAGGATTTGAAAACTCAGCTAGTGAAAGATGGACAAGTTTTGACCCTGGAGGATCGAATTAAATAATCTTCGCTAGTGCGTAACCGCTTTTCCACCAATAATTGGAGATAAGCCATTTAAAAGTGGCAAGTTAAATTTGGGTAAAACTCAAAAAAATCTTGTCAGATTCACTTCTGAGCCTAACTTTACAATCTCTATAATCTATTTAATCTCATGCCATTAAACCTAAGAAACCTTGCTCTGGGAATTTTTTCCTTAGCGGCAATTAGTCTTCAAGCCCAATCTCCTACGCAGCTTACCTTGGATTCTTTTTCCAATAATACTGGGATATGGTCATCGGTCGCTGAAGTTTCAACTAATCCACTTACTTCCAAAGAGCTCTCGGGAAGTGGAAAGGGCTCCATCATGATGAATCAGCCAACCAAAAAGGATAAAGGAACCGACATTGTCTCCAAAGAATCCTTTGGCGATGTGGATCTCAAAATGACTTACCTGATGGGTGAAGGTTCCAACTCCGGAATCTACCTCCAAGGACAATATGAAATCCAACTTTTTGACTCTTGGAAGGAAACTACCCCACGCGCAGGAGGAAATGGTGGCGTCTATGAGCGCTGGGATGAATCCAAGCCAGATGGACAAAAAGGCTATCAGGGCTATGCTCCGCGGCAAAACGTAAGTAAAGCTCCAGGTATTTGGCAAAATCTGGAAGTCTCTTTTCGTGCTCCAAGATTCGATGCGGAGGGCAAAAAGACTGAAAATGCGCGCTTTAGATACATCAAGTTAAATGGAGTAACGATCCATGAAGATCTGGAATTATTTGGGCCAACCCGAGGAGCTTTAAAAGCAACTGATGTAGCCGAAGGACCGATCCGAATTCAGGGTGATCATGGTCCTGTGGCGATCAAGTCGCTGGAAGTGACACAGATGAATCTCACAGAGCCAACGGTTGGTTCAATTTCTTATACTGTTTATCCCGGATCATTTACCGATTTTCCAGATCTAGGGAGTTTGAAACCAGCGACTTTAGGGAAGATTGCCTCATTTGAGGATTTCAAAACCGGAGTCTCAGGCCCTAGCTTAACCAAGTTTGAGGGAGTTTTGGAAATCAAAAAAGCGGGAAATTATGTCTTGAATGTGATGGTTCCAGAGGGACTCGGAGCAATTCAAATTGGTGCAAATACTGATAAAATTGTTTTAAATCAATATACTAGTAGCGTTCAACAGTCTTTTGAGGCTGGGAACACTGTGTATACAATT
>JBDNIP010000220.1:0-3344 GCA_041688245.1 Algoriphagus sp. | reverse complement strand
GGAGATGAAGAGGTCAAAATTTGGGTCAGGTACGACGTGGAAGATAGAAGGTCTGTCAAAGATCTTGAAAATATGCGCCTCACGACACCTGAAGGAGCTTCTTATCCGATGAGTGAGTTGGCAACTTTCAATTATAAAACCAATGTGACTGAGATCAATCACCAATCCGGTACGCGAGAAATACGAGTGGAAGCCGATAAAGCGGACTTGATGGTATCGGTTCCAGCAATTCTTGGAGCTGCGGAAGCAACAGTTTTGAAGGAGATTAAGGAACGATTTCCAAGAATCCGATACACCCTGGAAGGTGAGGCGAGACTATCTGGCAAGACCCAAAGCTCAAGTCAAGGACCGACAACCATGGTATTTATCTTGATCGTAGCAACGCTGATGCTCAACTATCGGTCTGTAGGTAAGACTATGGCAATCTTAGCGATGCTTCCATTTGCTTTTGTGGGTGTTGCTTGGGGCACTTTCATTCATGGAATTCCCGTCAGTATCTTCTCCTTCTTGGGATTGATAGCACTCTGGGGAATCTTAATAAATAATGGCCTCGTACTCGTATCCACCTACAATGAAAATATTCTGCGGGGAATGAAATTAAAAGATGCCTTGATGGAAGCAGCCATTTCCAGATTCAGACCGATCGTGTTGACTACGATCACTACGGTGTTTGGATTGGCACCCTTGCTGTTGAGTAATTCAGTAAGTGCACAGTTTATCAAACCAACTGCGGTTGCGATTGCTTACGGATTGATTTTCGGATTGGTGCTTTCACTTACGTTCCTGCCGGCAATTCTACTGCTGATCAACAAGTTGAAATTCAGAGTGCATCGATTGTTTCATCGAAATTCAGAAAAACAAGTCGAGCAATTAGACGAAGTCCTCAAAGAAATTACCAACGAACTAGCCTAAAACGTATGAAAAAGATATTTATCAGTTTACTGTGGGTTCAAGCTTTCGTTTTTCCGCTTTACAGTCAAACCACCTCAAGGGATCAAATTTTAACCCTGGAAGATGCCGTAGATTTGGCAATTATCAATAACAAACAATTAAAAATCCAGCGTAATCTTGTCGAAATCGCTGAAAACAATGTGTTCAAAGGCAATGCGGGTTTGATGCCAAGTATACGATTAGCAAGTGATGCGAGGCTATCTGAGAACAATGCCAATATCAATATTCGAACCTTTATAGACAATCCACCACTAGTCAAATTGGAAGAAAGTGGAGTTCAATCTACTACGCTCAGTGCGGGAGTTCGGGCAGATTATTTGTTGATCGGAGGGTTTGGTGGAAAATACCGCTATAAACTTCTGGAGAACGAACGAAGCATTTCTCGTTATCAGCAAGAAGTGTTCTTGAATAAGTTACTTTTGGGTATTTCTACGCTTTACTTAGATATCGCCAAGCTGCAAAGTAGGGAAGAATTGCTTATCGAGAATGTTGCAATCAGTCGGGAGCAATTAACTAGAGTAGAAAATAAGATTGAGTTTGGGCAAGCTACCGGGGCTTTAGCCTTGTCAGCGAAAACCAATATTAATCAAGAACTCGATGCGCTTGACAATGTCCTCCTGCTGAAAAACAACCTGATCAAAGAACTGAATTTCCTAATGGGAATCGAACCTGAGACTGCCTATCTGGTAGCAGTAATATTTGTTGATCCCGCTATGATGGAAGTGCAGGAATTGAAAGCTAAAGTAATTGAAAACAATCCAGCCTTGAAGATTAATTCTGAGTTTCTGATGGTATCCAACAATCAGTTGAAAGTTAGAGAATCCTTCAAATATCCAACTTTGAATGCTTTTGCGGATTACGGTTATTTCCGCCAGGATAATCAAGTCCAGCAATTAGCCAAATTAGAAACCCTGGGCTACTCCGCGGGACTATCGCTTAGCTTCACCGTTTTTGATGGAAAGCGTATCAATCAGGGGATCCGAAATGCTAAAATCGAAATTGAAAACGTGCAGACTCAACTTTCCTTAGCGGAAGATGAATTGGTCAAGGAGGCGGTCAAAGAGCAAAGCCAATTGGTGATATTGAAGACAAAGCTTGGCAGGCAGCAAAATGACCTCGCTACATTTGAGGATAATTTTAGCAGAACTCAGGATCGATTCGATCGAGGATTGGCAAGTTCTTTGGACCTAAGGGAAGCCCAGCGCTCGCTTTTTAATGCACGAATTGGAATCAACGATAGTAAGCTTGACATCTTACAGTCTATGAACCGAATCCGGAATTTGACGGGTGACTTTATACATTTATTGGAATAAAATTCAGTAAAAAAATCATAATAAAAGGCTCAGAAAATCAATCTGGGCCTTTTTTATGTGTTTATTTTTATCAAAATCCCATAGCTTTATCATCACCTCGAGGATCTGCACCACCTTCCAGTTTACCATTTGGCAAAACCAAGATTGCATCGACCTTCCCAATGATTGGGTTATTATTTTCTAAGATAATGTAGCCTTTCGCTTTCAGGCCTTGGATCAAAGCGGAATCAAAAGAGTCTGGTTCGAAGCTGACCAAATAAGGAAGCCAGTGATGGTGGAAGCGAGGTACTTCAACTACGGCCTGTATGCCCAACCCAAATTCATAGATATTGAGGATAGTTTGTACGACTGAAGTAATGATTGTAGAGCCACCGGGAGTACCTACCACCATCCAGAGTTTGCCGTCTTTTTCTACTATCGTCGGTGTCATAGAGGATAGCATTCGCTTTCCCGGAGCAATAGCATTCGCTTCTGCGCCGATCAAACCAAACATATTAGGTACTCCAACTTTGGAACTGAAATCGTCCATTTCATTATTCATGAAAAATCCCAATTCGTCGATATATACTTTGGAACCATAGCCTCCATTCAAAGTAGTGGTTACAGAAATTGCATTTCCATCCGCATCCACAATCGAATAGTGAGTAGTCTCCATACTTTCACCAAAAATAATATCTCCCTGAGCGATATCAGAAGATTTGGTAGCCTGATCCATACTGAACGTTTCCATTCTCTTGGTCAAGTAATCCTTAGCCATCAATGCAGCTACTGGAATTTTCACAAAATCCGGATCACCCAAATAGAAATTCCGATCTGCATAAGCTCTTCGCTCCGCCTCAACCAAGAGTTGGATATATTCCGAACTGTGATGACCGAGTTTTATCAAATCATAATCTTCAATCATCCCAACAATCTGAGCGATCGTCACTCCCCCAGAACTTGGTGGGGCCATGGAGATGATCTTTAATTCTTTGTAGGGAAAAACGATAGGATCTCTCCAAGCGGCTTGGTAGTCGGCTAAATCTGATTCAGTAATAATTCCACCTTTCGCCTGTATAAAACTGGCAATTATTTTCCCAG
>JBDNIP010000219.1:0-13724 GCA_041688245.1 Algoriphagus sp. | reverse complement strand
CAGTGCCAAAGGAGTAAGGCCTGTAATCAGCTAGGGGCATAAATTCTCTTCCACCTAGCTATCAAACTATTTGAGGCTTATCTCAAGGGGTTATCCCAGCATCGGCCAAAGGAGTTTAAACTAGTGGTGATCGATAATGCAGGGTTCCATTCTACCAAAAATATGACCGTTCCCTCGAATATTTTCCTGCTCAACATTCACGCCTATTCTCTGGAGTTCAACCCTTGCGAACAGGTTTGGGCGTACATGAAAACAAGATTTAAAACAAGGTGTTTACCACCATGGAAGACTTGAAGGAATGGCTGTATGAAAGTGTGAAGAATCTGTCTGAAGCAACAATTTTATCAATCACTTCAAATCACCATTTTCTAAATGAATTCAATGCGGCTTTTAAAATATAAATTAGTATTACTGGTTCAATTGTGGAAGTACACATTAACTTTTTTGTAAGACCGTAATAAAAAGCTGTTGAGTTTTTAAAATCCAACAGCTTTTACTTTTTTTGAGATCATTGATTTACGGGTAAAGTCATCTTCTCTTTCTTCTTGATTTTCATCCAATCATTTGCCGCTCTCAGCCAAAACTCTGGAATTCTATGCGCTATCCAATTTTGGATACGAGTAAATATAATTATGAGTATTTGAGAATCACATCGGAGCTAAATAGAGCGATTCACAAGCAACTCATTCATCGTGACACAGTGAAGATTATGCGTACAACTGTTTTGTTGGATGAAAATGAAGGGGAGCGAGTTCGGAGAACGCTCGGCTAGTATCCAACCGGCAATACGGAGTATAATATGCGATTTGACTATGAAAAAGATGAATCATCAGAAAAGTACTATTTCCCGGGGGGTTGGTTAAAAAATAACATTTCCATACAAGGAGGGGAGGTTGTATCAGAGATTTACTACTCAGATAACGGAGAAGAAATTACTAAACCTGTCATTGAAGAAGCTTCCCCAAAGGATGGCCTCAAAGAATGAAATTCGTATTTAGCTGGAGCGCTGAGATATCCTTCGCATGCCAGATCCGTCAAGGCAGAAGGAACAGTTTTTTTTTGCTTTTGAAATTGATGAAAATGGGAAGATTCAAGACATCAGGATTGGTAATTCAGAATTTCTCCACAGATTCTTGTGGGAGGAAGTAATGAGAATTATCGAAGTTTACCCGCATAAATAGACTCCTAAAAACGGAAATGGGATTCCAGTTCGCTCAGAGGCGAAACTTCCAATACCGTTTAAATTAAGTTAGAAAATCTAACCTTCTAGGATTCTAATAAGCACTAAACTTTAGCTATCTAAATTGGCTGCTCATATAATTCCATTTTTTGAGCCTCACTTTTATCTCTAATTTTACATTATGATTAAACTAATCGAATGTCCACGGGATGCGATGCAAGGGATTCCCGAGTTTATAGATACCGCGATTAAGGCTGCCTATATTAATCAGCTGCTGGCAGTTGGCTTCGATACGATTGATTTTGGGAGTTTCGTAAGCCCTAAAGCGATTCCTCAAATGCGAGATACTGCTGAGGTTTTGAGTCTGTTGGATCTTCATCATTCGAAAAGTAAGTTGCTCGCAATCGTAGCTAATGTTCGCGGGGCGGAAGAAGCCCTATTATTTCCAGAGATTGACTATTTAGGATTTCCGCTGTCACTTTCTGAGACTTTTCAGCAGCGGAATACTAACGCCAGTATTGCTGAGGCGCTTAATGCAGTCGAGGAGATACAAAATCGTTGTGAAATTAGTGGAAAGACGCTGGTGACTTACTTAAGTATGGGCTTCGGAAATCCTTACGGAGATCCCTATTCTCCAGAGTTAGTGGCTGAATTTGTAGAAAAATTGGAGCAGCTTGGGATAAAAATTATTTCACTCGCTGATACCATTGGTGTGGCGACTCCTGAACTGATCACCTCACTTTTTGAAGTTAATGTCAGCTCATTCCCTGGAATCGAGTTTGGAGCGCATCTTCACAGTACTAAAGAAGCTATTGCAGAAAAAGTTTTGGCAGGTTTAAAAGGAGGTTGTAACCGATTTGATGGAGCTTTGAAAGGATATGGTGGTTGCCCGATGGCAAAAGATAAACTGGTTGGAAATATGGCCACAGAGCTGATGATTAAAACTTTGGAGCAAGCTGGGGAAAATTTAAATCTCAATAAAACTGAACTGGCTGAGACGATGAAGCTTGCCAATTATGTATTTAATCCAGTTCCATAATGTCAAAAAATGAAGTTCAACAGAAAGTTAAATCACTTCGTTGGTTACGAATTGTCCATCGTTGGTTGGGGATTCCATTGGTCATTTTTTTCTTTGTGATTGGGATTACTTCTATTTTATTGGCTTGGAAAAAGAAAGCTGAGCTACTACCTGCCACCCTGAAAACGAAAATTGAATCTCGTGAAAACTGGCTATCGCCAGATGAAATGATCGGGATAGCAATGGAAAAAATGGATTCGATGGGACAATCAAATTTGGTAGATCGAATAGATATCCGCCCTGATAAGGGTATTGCAAAAGTGACTTTTCAAACTCATTTTACCGAAGTGCAACTCGATGGATATTCAGGTGAGGTGCTCTCAGTTGCAACTCGACATTCTGACTGGATAGAAAAAGTCCACGATGGAAGTATTGTGGATTATTACTTTGGCCAAACCGAAGCTGCCAAATTGATTTATTCCACAGGTGCAGCATTAGGATTGATTTTGATGAGTTTTAGTGGCTTTTATTTGTGGTATTTTCCTAAGGTGATTCGGAGGTTGAAGAAGATAGGATAGGATAGATAAAGAGAATTAGAGAATGGGAGATTAGAAGAATAGAAGAATGAGGAAATTGAGATAGAGACAGGTCCTGAAAAACGGTTGCGGTAAAAGCCCAGAAATCCCTATAAAAAGGGCCACACCGCTAGAAGACTTAAAAATCTCTTCGGCTATAACCTGATTTTGATGCGCTCACAATCTTAGTATTTAGTTGATTTAAAGCAGCAATCTCAATCGCTTTTATTACTCTCAGATTGGTATCACAGCGGCATAAGATTCCATTTATCTTGGCTTTCGTCTCGGCTCGACTTGGGTTGGGATTCTGTTCCAATAATGCTACTGCCTGCGTAATTTGGCCGCATTGGCAATAGCCACATTGAGCTGCCTTAGTTTCAGTCCAAGCTTTCTGTAGAGGATGGTCACCATTTTCAGAGAGTCCTTTGATGCTTTTTATCTTTTGGCCTACGGCAAAATCCTCGACTTGCAAAACACAAGCTCACATCGGTTCATTGTCAATATGAATCTTTTAGGCTCTACACTGCAGGATCTCAAAACCATATTTGGTGCCGGTAAGTCCAAAATGCTCACGAATCATCCACAGAAGTGAGCTGCCTTTTCCGACGCTTTATTCATAAGTACTTTTGTTTATCTGAAGGATATAATTTGCCATTTTTCAGAATGGTTTTTTATAATTTACTGACTATTAGTGTTGGTAAAAAATTCAGTTTGGGATTTGAGAGATATCTACGAGCTGTAGAATTCAAGAAATTGGATTTGGTATGAAATTTAAAATTTAGAAAAACCCGTTCATCCCAAAAGCTTATACTTTTTGCCAGGAAGTGATTTGAGAATCCCTTCAAACTCTAGGGCCAGTAATTTCGAAGATAAAAGGCCCAGCGGAATACCGGTAGCATGTGACATCAGATCTATTTCTGATTCTCCTTTTTCTGTCAAATAGTTTAGAATTACTGATTCCTCACCTTCGTACTTACTCAAATCTAACTTCGGATTTTTAATGGCTTGTTCGCCTGGCTTAACCCAGTAAAGTGCCTCTGCAATATCTCCGGGACCAGTATAGATATTCGCCTTCATCTTTTTGATCAACTGATTGCATCCCTCACTAAAAGGAGACTGAAGATTTCCGGGAACTGCAAATACATCTTTATCATAGCTATAGGCAATTTCAGCAGTGATCAACGCACCACCTTTTTCAGCAGCTTCGACCACAATCAATGCATCGGAGAGACTCGCAATGATTCGATTTCGTGCCGGAAAATTCCCCGGAGTCATTTTAGAGCCTGGAGCATATTCACTCATTACTAGGCCAGATTCCAAAATTGCTTCTGCTGTTCTGCGGTGAATAGCTGGATAAATTTGATTAATCGGAGAGCCCATAACCGCAATCGTAGCCAATCCCAGTGCCAATGCTGCTCGATGTGCTTCGATATCAATCCCATAAGCCAATCCGGAAACGATAGCCGGTTGATAAATCGCCAAATCCTCGATGATTTTCCGAGTGGCAGTTTTACCGTATTGAGTTGCACTTCTTGTCCCAACTATTCCCACCGATCGTTCGAAATTTAGACTTCCGGAACCCTTGGCGAAAAATAGAACTGGGCTATCTTCTTGAACCTTCAATCTACTCGGGAAATCAGAGTCTAAAGGGGTGAAAATTCGATAACCTGACTTCTCACAGGTTTGAATCAGCTCATCAGCCTTTCGGAGCAGCTCGTATTCTTGATTTCTCAACTCCAGTAGTTTAGCACCTACTTTTGGCGTTTTTAAGACTTTTCCTTTCGGGAGGGTGAAAAAGCTTTTCGCAGACCCCGAATAAGCAATGATGGCTTTGAAAATACTAGGGCCAATTTTAGGGGCTAATGAAAGCGCAATAGAATAGCGTAATTCCTCAAGACTCAAATTTTGAGTTGTATTGGTCACGGATCGAGATTAAAAAGTCTTTGATTTGCTGCAATTTCTGTACTGCTTCTGCTTTGTCGATTCCAGCTTCTTTTCCAGACTTGATCACATCCTGAGCACCTTGAAGGGTATAGCCCTTTTCTTTGACTAAGTGGTAGATGTATTTAATCTTTTGAATGTCAGTCTTGGTGTATCTACGATTTCCTTTTTGGTCTTTTTTAGGATTAATACTATCAAATTCTCTCTCCCAATATCGAATTAGCGATGGTGCAACTTTAAACATCTGGGACACTTCCCCGATGGAATAATACTTTTTTTCTATTTCTCGCTCTTTGTATGGCACGGTAAAATTGAGTTAAGATCTAAATTAATGAAAATGCAATACTTTATTAAGCTTCAGTAGTCACAAACTAAAAAATTTTAGCGATTTATTACTTGGAGCATATCTACAGCGACCAGCCCGGCAGTTTCTGTTCGAAGCCGACTCCTTCCAAGTGACACCGGAATAAAATCTTCTTTGATCGCTAGTTGAATTTCCTCTGGAGAGAAATCGCCTTCTGGGCCTATCAAAATCAGATATTTCCCCTTTGGTTTTGCAACATCAAGTAAATGATTAATATGATTTTCATCGACGTAGGCTATAAATCGGGTAGTATCTGATGAAGTACTTTGATTTATTAAATCGGATAGGAGACATACTGGATTCAGTTTTGGGATTCGATATTTCAAACTCTGCTTGCAGGCTGAAATGATTTTTTTCTGAAGTCGGTCTATTTTTAAAAATGATCGCTCCGAATTTCTGGTTTCGATCAGGGACAATTCATGAAATCCGATTTCAGTTATTTTTTCGATCATCCATTCCATTCGATCAGGACTTTTCGTAGGGGCTATGGCTAGATGAATATAGAAATCATCTTCTGGTATTTTCGTGGTTTTTTGTACGGAAAGCTTAGCAGATTTTGGATTGGAATCGATAATTACGCAGTCGAATAATTCACCTTGTCCATTGGTGACGGCTACTTGATCGCCATGCTTTTTCCGAAGGACTCTAGTCAGGTGTTTTGACTCCTCCTGATCAAAGCAAATTTCAGGTGGCTTACAATTTTCTTGGAAAAATAACTGCATAGAATCTTCTATTATGAGAAACAAAAAAAGCACATTTCATTGAAGAAATGTGCTTTTGTAACTATTAAGGTAAGAAAATTATCCTTTGGAAATTTCCATACTTACACTTTTACCCTTGATGGTATTATTTTTCATTCCGTTGATCACCTGCTCTGCATCTCTTGTAGGTACATCTACAAAGGAGAAGTTGTCATAGATATCAATTCCACCGATATTTTTTCCTGAGATACCAGTTTCACCTGCAATGGCTCCAACGATATCATTTGGACGGATTCTATCTTTCTTTCCAAGATTTAGGAAAAGACGAGTCATGTTTGCTTCACGCTCACGCTCAGGTCTTGCTGCTCCTGAGTCTCTACTTTCGTTATCTCTACTGGCAAATTCTCTTCTTGGAGCTCTTTCACCACGATCGCCACGAGGAGAGAATCGCTCATTGCGGTCAAATCTTCCACCACGCTCACGATCTCTACCGCCGTCTCTGCTATCACGTCCACCGTCTCTTCTACGATCTCCTCCTGTTGAATCGATGCTGAAGTTTTGTTCGCTAAGTTCTTTCACAACATCACCCATCACTAATTTGATCAGGCCTATTGATATTTGGTCTAGCGTCATTCCATCAGCAAGCATTTGGCCGATAGTTGCCTCAAAGATTTGATTATCTCCTGGCTTAGCCACCTGAGCCACCACATCTTTTACAAGTTGCGCTTTTTTCAATTCAATTAAATCTGCCACAGATGGAGGCGACATTTTATTGATAGTCGCTTTCGTGTATCGCTCGAGATCTTTCATTTTCATTGCATCTCTTCTTCCGGAGACAAAATTGATCGCAGTTCCTGATTTACCAGCACGTCCGGTTCTACCGATTCGGTGGACATAATACTCCTCGTCCAATGGTAAATCGAAGTTGAATACCGCTTCTACATTATCTACATCAATTCCTCTTGCTGCTACATCAGTTGCGACTAGAACAGTACAGTGTCCTTTTCTGAATTTGCCCATCACTTTGTCTCGTTGAGCTTGAGAGAGATCACCGTGTAGTGCTTCAGCAAGAATTCCTTTAGAACCCAAAGTCTCAGTCACTTCATCTGTCATACGCTTGGTATTACAGAATACAACGCTTAAAGCGTATTTATTGACAGTCATCAAACGTGCCATCAAGTCCATTTTCAGGTGGTTTTTCACCTCATAATACACTTGTGATACTGAATCGACTGTTAATTCTTTTTTAGCAACCTTGATAATTTCAGGATTAGTCTGATACTTACGTGTCAAATCCATAATTGGCCTTGCCATGGTGGCAGAGAAAAAGACAGTCTGTCTTTTTGCAGGCATTTCCTGAAGAATTGCTTCGATGTCATCTCTAAATCCCATATCCAGCATCTCATCTGCCTCATCGAGAACGATGATACCGGCGCCTTCTAACTTGAGGGTACCGCGGTTGATGTGATCTTGTACACGTCCTGGAGTACCTACAACAATCTGAACACCTCTTCGAAGCACTCTGATCTGACGATCGATAGATTCTCCACCATAGATCGCTACAGAATTGATTCTACGGTGGAACTTGGCAAGCTTTTGAATTTCACCTTCTACTTGAACTGCCAGTTCGCGGGTAGGACAAAGAATGATTGCTTGAGGATGATTCAAATCCGGATCGACTAGATCGATGATAGGGATTGCGAATGCAGCAGTTTTGCCTGTTCCGGTTTGAGCTTGTCCAATGACATCTCTTCCCTGTAGGACGAACGGTATAGCTTGAGATTGAATTTCGGAAGGTTGAGTATATCCCATCTCTTCCACAGACTTAAGAATTTCAGCAGAAATTCCTAAGTCGGAAAACTTAAGTATTTGATCCATGATATTTCCTTACTTTTCGTGCCATTCGGTCCTAATAAATATCCCGACAAGCGACAGTAAGGAATTCACGGCATGAAAAATTGTTATATGTCTTATTGACGACGCAAAAGTAAGATTAATTATTTTGCTAGACAAGTTTGGTTAATACATTTTAGAATAATCTTTACTATTTAAGCTATTTAAGCAAGAAATATTTGGTTATCTTTCTTAATATGGGCACAGAACGATAAATTATTCTTAAGCTTTTTAAAATTGTTTTAAAAATTTTTGATCAGATAAAGGATTTGTCTTTTCCAGCTTCTTCCATCATTTGTTCCGAGAGATTCCTGCCTAGGTGGCGATCTATTATTCCATGTGCCACATATAGTAGTGGGGTTAATGCAATTGCAACAGTGAATTTATAGGTGTAGTTTATGAGTCCCACAGCAAGTACTTGACTTAGGCTCCAGTTTCCAAAAACATAAAAAGCTATCCCTAATACTACAAATGAATCAAAGAACTGGGAAACAAAAGTTGATCCAGTTGCTCTTAGCCAAATCTTTTTCTCTCCGGTGATAGCTCGGAGCTTTTGAAACACGTACACATCGATGATTTGTCCCAGTAGAAATGCTGTCAAAGATCCAAGGATAATCCCTAAGCCTTGTCGAAAGATGGTATTGAAAGCATAGTTAATGTTAAAGCTCTCGCCTTCCGGTGTCGTGGCATTGACGTCCAGCCAGAAATCAGCTGGGGTTAGCCAAGTCACAAAACTGATCACCACAAACGCGTAGGCAACCAATCCAGCTGTTAAAAAACTGATTTTCCGAACACCTTTTTTGCCAAAATACTCATTAATAATATCGGTGGTAATGAACACTACTGGCCAAATCACAGCACCGGCAGTCAAATTAAAATCAAGTATATAAGTATCAAAGAAATTCCAATTGACAGGTGTAAAACCCATGGTTTTTTCTGCGGAAAAGATCTTCACACCAATAATCTCTGCCAGTACCGCATTAGTTAAAAAGATACTGCAAAGAGTTATAAACAGGTTACTCTTTCTGGAATTTTCACTTGAAATCATATCACGTACGTTCTTCCTTCTTCGCTCAATTCGCTGTCGGGGAATTCAGTCTGTGCTTCGGCTAATAGTCCTTCCAATTTGGCATACCTAGAGGAAAAATGCCCCAACAAAAGTTTTTTAGCTCCAGAAAGTTTTGCGATCTCCCCTGCTTGCTTTGCTGTACTATGGAAGGTTACTCCTGCACGCTCGCGATCTTGCTCCATAAAAGTTGATTCGTGATATAGTAAGTCTGTCTTTCCGATATAATTTTTTATCCCAGGGTCAAAAATTGTATCAGAACAAAAAGCATAAGATCGCAAAGGAGGAAGCGGGTAAGTGTATTCTTTTACTTTGAACAACTCTCCTTCCTGAGAATAGTAATCAATGCCAGCACGAAGGGATTTAATTCCCTCGATGCTCAATTCTTTTTTTTCTATTTTCTCTTTTACAAGGCTTCTAAGTCCAAACTTTTCTCGGATCAGGAAACCGGTAGTTGGGATTCGATGCTTTAATGGAAAACTATAAACTTGAAATGAATTCTCGTCTAGTAAGAGATTCATTTCATCCGTTTTTGTTTGGACAAAATTAATCTGATAACCAATCTGGGTATTACTCCAGCGAAAGTGTGTAGTGATTATTTCATCCAGGCCTTTAGGACCAAAGATAGTTACAGGAGTTTGTCGCTGGGAAAGATGATAACTTGATAGTAACCCGACTAATCCTAAGTAATGATCCCCATGAAGATGACTGATGAAAATGTAATCGATACGCGAAATCTTCATCTTATATTTTCTGGCTTGAACCTGCATTCCTTCACCACAATCAATTAATAAAAATTGCTGCCCAAATCGTAAGATTTGGGCAGTATGATTTCTACCATGAACTGGGATGGATGATGTATTTCCTAGTACGGTAACTTCAAAATCTGGAATCAACTTTCTTCCCCCTCTTCTTCTACATCTCCACCTTCGATTTCATGCATGAAAACAGCTTCGCTAGCTTCATCCAAGTTGGTGACCAAGTTTAGTTTTTTATCCAGCATGGATATTTTCAAAAGCTTCATGACATGATCTTGAACTCCTGATATTAAAAATATCCCATTTCGGCCAAATTCACGATCTCCTACGAGTAAAGCACTTAAGCCTGAAGAATCTACATATTTAACTTGGCTCATATCCAATACCAAGTTGGTAAACCCTTCAGCATGGATAGTTAAAAGCTCTGATTTAAGTACAGGCGCCAATAGTGAATCTAACTTCTCCTCCATCGGAGTGAAGATTACATATTGTTCTTTTTTATCAATTGTATATTTCATAGTCGGCAGGTTAATTTAGATGATTTACAATAGCACTTTCAATTCTCATTTCGATAGTGGAAGTGTCAGCTTTTTTAAATACTTCCCCAGTGATTTTTTCGAAAAGCTCAATATAGCGTTCAGAAATGCTTTCTACAATTTCATCCGTCATTTCTGGAACAGTTTGTCCATCCTTTCCTTGAAATCCATTGGATATCAGCCATTGTCTGACGAATTCTTTTGAAAGTTGTTTTTGAGTAATCCCGTTTTTTTGATTTTCAGCATAGTTGTCGGCATAAAAATATCGAGAGGAATCTGGCGTATGGATTTCATCTATGAGCAAAATATCTTCACCATATTTTCCAAACTCATACTTGGTGTCCACTAATATCAAGCCCATCTCGGCAGCCATTTCTTGTCCTCTTTGGAAAAGGGCTCTCGTGTATTTTTCCAAGACAATGTAGTCAGCTTCAGATACGATTCCTTTGGTTAAGATATCGGATCTAGAAATATCCTCATCATGACCATGATCAGCTTTAGTAGTAGGAGTGATAATTGGCTGAGGAAATGGGTCATTCTCATGTAATCCTTCTGGCATTTCGACTCCACAAATCATTCTTTTTCCAGACTTATACTCGCGCGCTGCATGACCGGCCAAATAGCCACGAATCACCATTTCCACTTTAAATGGATGACACTTCTTACCTATCGTCACATTAGGATCAGGAATTGAAGTTACCCAATTTGGTACAATGTCCGCAGTGGCTTTTAAAAATTTAGCTGCAATTTGATTTAGAACTTGACCCTTGTAAGGTATCGGCATAGGAAGCACCACGTCAAATGCAGAAATCCGATCTGAAGCAACTACCACTAGTTCTTTCTCAAAAATGTAAACATCCCTTACTTTTCCTCTATAAAAACCCTTTTGCCCCGATAGGTCAAAGTGAGTGTCTTTAATTGCGTTGGTCATGAATAAAGAATTTTGACAAAAGTATAAAAAGCTTTGCCTTTCTTTTCTTGTCTTAGTTTTTATTTAGCTGTCAAATTTCCTTGGTCATAGATTTCAGACTTAAGAAGTGTTCCGTTCTCATCATAATAACTTCTTATTCCATGAAGCCTTCCGCTATTATAGTGACGGATTTCTTCCAGAGATTTATTAGCCCGACGGTAGATTACCTCTCCTTGAATTTTTCCTAAAAAATAATTTTCCTGAAAATAAATCTCCCCGTTTGGGTGAAAATTAGTCTCTTGAATTACTTCGTTTGTGGGGGTTAATCTAGTGCGCTGGCGAAGTGTCTCATCTGGATAATACTTCTCTATAGGTTGGATTGAAACTCCTTTTTTGTAAATAGCTTTGGATCTTAAATTGCCGTTTTGGTGGTATTCTAAAAGCTCTCCATCTGGAACACCTTTTTTATAATAAGCCCGGCGTTCTGGTTTTTCATCCTTATAATTCAGCAGGTAAGCTCCATTCAATGATCCATTTGAATAAGTTCTACTTGATTTGATTTTTCCATCGGGATAATAGAAAGTTTCGAGGCCTTCCAATACACCGTTTTTATAATTGATTTCAGCAATGAGCTTCCCTTCTTCATTGAACTCTTCATACAATCCTTCGATTTTCCCGTCGACGAAGTTGCGCATGACTGAAGTGGCACCTGAAGGATAAAAATCGATACTTTGACCGTTAGGCTTACTATTCGAGAAAGTAGTTTTGTTCTTGATCGCACCATTTTGATAATAGCTGATCACCGCACCACTAATCAGATTGTTGGTGTAAGTTGCTTCCTGCTCGATTCCTCCTTCTGGATAAAAACTCAGTACACGCCCATTTCGATCGTCTGATTCATAAGGAGTCGACCTAAGCGTGTCACCGTTCAGTGGATTTAAATCTAAAAATATCCCTTCCTTTTTATTGTTTTTGAGAAAGCCAATTTGGACCAGTTGGCCTTCTTCATCGAAACGTTTAACCTCGCCCTCAGCTTTCCCGTTTATTCGAAAGTAAATCTCTTTGACCAAGGTTCGTTCTTCGTCATAGTATGTACGGATAGTGTCCTGAGCTCGTAGCGAGCTAGAAACTAGTAAGAGTAACAAGAGAACCAGTTGGCGCATGCCTAAAATTAAAAAAGCCGCAACGGATTACCGCTGCGGTTCATAGTATTATGAAATTATAGTTTTTCGATGACTAGGGCTGAAGCTCCTCCGCCACCATTACAGATACCGGCTACTCCTATAGACCCTGATTTCTGATGTAGGACAGAATTCAGCGTACAGATGATTCTAGCTCCCGAAGCTCCGAGTGGATGCCCAAGCGCAACCGCTCCACCAAACACATTAATTTTATCATTATCCAATTTCAATTCCCGTTGGTTGGCAAGGGCTACCGCTGCAAAAGCTTCGTTGATTTCATAGAAATCGATGTCTTCTGTTGTTAAACCTGCATGCTTGATTGCCTTGGGAATAGCCAAAGCAGGAGCAGTGGTAAACCAAAGTGGATCGGTGGCCGCATCAGCAAAGCCTCTGATTTTTGCCAAGGGTTTTAAGCCAAGTTCCTCAGCTTTTTCTTTAGAAACCAATACTAATGCAGAGGCACCGTCATTCATGGTCGATGCATTTGCAGCAGTCACTGTACCCTCTTTATCAAAAACCGGTCGGAGCGAAGGGATCTTATCGAACATGACATTCTTAAATTCTTCATCCTCGTCGATAAGGATTACCTCACCTTTTCGACCTTTCAATTCTACTGGAACCACCTCATCTTTGAAATATCCTTTTTCCCAAGCATTTGCAGTTCGCTGATAGGATTGGATGGCATAGGCATCTTGTTCCTCCCGGGTGATATTCATTTCTCGAGCGGTATTGTCTGCACAATTTCCCATTGGGAATTTATAGTAAACTTCAAAAAGCCCGTCTTTTACCAAGCCGTCCACAAACTCTGCATTTCCATACTTATAGCCAAAACGAGCCTTTGGAATATAAAAAGGAACATTTGACATGCTTTCCATTCCACCGGCAATGACCACATCATTGATTCCGAGCATGATCGATTGTGCTCCAAACATCACTGCTTTCATTCCTGATGCACACACTTTATTTATCGTGGTACATGGTACTTCATATCCAATACCAGCGCCTATGGAAGCCTGTCTTGCCGGAGCTTGTCCAAGATTAGCTGAGATTACGTTGCCCATAAATACTTCTTGGACTTCTTTTGAATCGACTCCCGCTTTGCTTAAAGCTCCTTTGATGGCAATACTGCCTAATTCAATTGCTGTTAAGCCAGATAATTTACCTCCAAAACTTCCTAAGGGAGTTCTGACAGCTGATACGATATAGACTTCTTTGATCATTGTAATTTGGGTTTTACTGAGGTTAGGTGACCAATGTCAGGTGTCCGGCGTTGATGCTTCATCGGTCACCATACATCCGGCATCCAATAGTTCTTACCAATCTGGAATTCCTCTTTTTGGTCGTTCAGTAGGCTTTTTCTTATTCTGTTGAATGTACCGAAGTTCTGCTGCATTCATGCTCTCCAAGATTTGAGCCGCCTGCTCCGGAGTGAGATTCATTGCTTTAAGTTTTTCTTTAAACTCCTCCATCGCTTTTTGGCGATCCCCTAGATTTGCGTCCATTTGATCATTGGTATCTTTGGAAGGAGGATCTTGACTTTTATCAGTGGCATCACCTTTCTGAGATTCCTTAGCTTCATCCTCCTTGGTTTTTTCGCCTTT
>JBDNIP010000218.1:0-5967 GCA_041688245.1 Algoriphagus sp. | reverse complement strand
CGAAAACGAGGTCTAAAATTCGGATATCCTCGAAAGGATGAATACGTGGTATCACTTATCAATTTTGTGAAGAAAGGTGGGAATCGAATGCAACAGTTAACAGAGCAATTGCTGTTGAATGCCATAATCGAAGCACGAAGTTGCGAGCGTTTTAAATTGCTGTCAAATCATATTCAAGATCAGGAATTGAAGAAATTTTATCAGGAATTGATGATCTCTGAAGCAGGTCATTATGTGACTTTTATCGAACTGGCAAGGAGCTTTCAAGCTGTAGATAAAGTCAATGCCCGCTGGCAAGAATGGCTGACCTTCGAAGCTTCTGTACTGAAAGAAATTGGCATTCGAGCTGATCGGATGCATTAAAATCAACTAGCTTGAATGCTTGTATCGCACCTCGAGCACTTTCGGATCAAAAAATTCAGACTTCCATCTCTAGTCAAGAAGTATTTCAGCTTTGAGTATTTTTCAAAAGAGTCATTAATCGAGAAGAAAGACTTTTATCCGAAGATTAGTACACTATTGGTAGCTATAGGGACGAGATGGCTCAAAGTAGTTTAAGTGTTGATATCCATTTCGATGAATCCCCGGATCGATCTGCTGAAGATCTCGTAGAACTAGTTCACTTACTAATCATCGATAAGAATACTTATTAACAGCTCATTCAAAAAAAATCGAGCTATTTTTGACCAAGTCAAGATGAATTGGCTACTATTATATTGAATTACCAAGTAATCTTAAAATTTCTGTTCTAATCCGAACACACCATGAATTTGATCGAAAACATTCGAGAAGCATTAAACTCAATTAAGGTAAATCTACTTCGGACGATACTTACAGGAGCCATTATCGCAATTGGTATTTCCTCCCTGGTAGGGATGCTCACAGCAATCGATGGGATAAAAGCCCAGATAGCAGATAGTTTCGCCGGATTGGGAGCAAATTCTTTTGATTTAAAGAATAAAGGCTTCAGTGGAGGTCGCTCCATTCAAGAAGGAAAGTCAGAGAAAATTTATCCAAAATTGACTTTTGACGAAGTCATGGACTTTAAGCAAGCGTATACCAGTGTTGGAATTTCCACTGTTAATACATCGGTGACAGGTTCCGCAGAAATAAAGAAAGGCTCAAAGAAAACTAATCCAAATATTCGGATCAGAGGAGTTGATAAGAACTATTTGACTATCAAGGCAATAGATCTTCAGGATGGTCGGAATTTCAGTAATCTGGAAATCAGATATGGAAATAGTGTTGCTATCATTGGTAAAGAGTTGAAAGAGCTATTGTTTGACTCAAATGAGGTGCCCATAGGACAGAAGATTTCATTTTTTGGAAGGCCATACACGATCATTGGCGTTTTAAATAAGCAGGGGAGTGTGGGACCTGATTCAGGAGCGGATCGGCAGATTCTTATTCCGGTAGAGAATGCAAGTCGATTGGACAAACGCGGTAATTTCAATTACAATGTCACAGGAGTTGCATCAGGTCCAGAGCGTATTGACTATGAAATGGGTCAAGCAATAGGAATGATGCGTAAAATTCGTCAGGATCGCGTGATTCAGGAAGATTCATTTGATTTGTTGAAAAGCACGTCAGTTGCTGAAAGTTTGGAGGAAGTAGCTGGATATCTTCGAGTTGGGGGATTTGGAATTGGTTTTATTACACTATTAGGAGCATCTATTGGTTTGATGAATATCATGCTCGTATCTGTCACAGAGCGTACGCGAGAGATTGGGATCAGAAAAGCCTTAGGTGCAACTCCCTTAAAAATTCGTCAGCAATTTTTATTTGAGGCGATTATGATTTGTGTGCTGGGTGGAATTTTCGGAATGATACTCGGCATAGGCGTTGGGAACTTGATAGCACTGGTGATCGGTGTAGGTGGATTTCTGATTCCTTGGCTTTGGATATTTATATCATTTTTGATTTGTATTGTTGTAGGATTGCTATCTGGAGTTCTTCCCGCATACAAAGCTAGCAAACTTGATCCCATCGAATCTTTGCGTTACGAATAAATTTGACTTTCAAGTCAACCAAAAAGTCCATCGGTAAAACTGATTGGCTTTTTGGTTTTTAAGTTAGTTCGGTCAAGAACATGGCGTTTTATCGAAGGGTTCCTCTCTTACTTTTCTGATTCTAGCTTATTTGGATTCTTTATTTTACCAGTTATTTATCTTACATCATGGCTGCATGCATGGCTGTTGATTCAATTATGTTTGAGCTAATCGATTTTGATATCAAAATCTTGAGACTCGATACTTTCAATATATCGCTTGGGTTTTGATTCCTGCTATCAGAATCTCGTGACTGGTGACTTCTTTTCCCCTCTTGATTCTCTTATTTTCTTTCTTTACTTTTCACTTATGAATTTGCATGAATACGACGCTATTGTAATAGGCTCAGGAATCTCCGGTGGTTGGGCGGCCAAAGAATTTTGTGAAAAGGGATTGAAAACTCTAGTTTTGGAGCGGGGAAGGGATGTCAAGCATTTGATAGACTACCCAACAATGATAGCTGCGCCTTGGGACATGCCCCACCGTAATCAGATTCCAAGAGATCAACAGCTGGCTGATCCGGTCGTAAATCGCTGCTATGCCTACAAGGAAGATACTCAGCATTTTTTTGCCAAGGATTCCGAGCATCCTTATATACAGGAGAAGCCATTTGATTGGATCAGAGGCTATCAAGTAGGAGGGAAGTCGCTTATCTGGGCTCGCCAAACTCAACGCTGGAGTCGCTATGAATTTGAGCGTCCAGGTCGAGATGGCTATGCGATCGACTGGCCGATCCGCTATGAAGATATTGCTCCTTGGTATAGTCATGTAGAGCGATTTGTGGGTATTAGTGGGAATTATGATGGATTGGACACACTTCCAGATGGAGAATTTTTACCTGCTTGGGAATTAAATTGTGTGGAAAAAGAATTGCAAAAAAGAATCAAACTAGCATATGCTGACCGGGACGCAATAGTGGGAAGATGTGCGCATTTGACCAAACCGAATGAAACCCATTTGGAACAAGGTCGGGGTCAATGTATGGCACGCAATCAATGCTACCGTGGATGTCCTTTTGGCGGGTATTTCAGTAGTAATTCAAGTACTTTGCCTTGGGCTGCCAAGACTGGAAATCTGACGCTGAGACCAGATTCTGTGGTTCACTCAATACTATATGACGATGAAAAAGGAAAGGTTACCGGAGTTCGGGTAGTAGATCGGGTGACAAAAGAAGTCACAGAATACTTTGCAAAAGTCATTTTTTTAAATGCTTCAACACTCAATTCAAACTTAATCTTACTGAATAGTACCTCTAAGCGCTATCCAAATGGATTGGGTAATGATTCAGGATTGCTTGGCAAATATGTCGCATTTCACAATTATCGTGGTTCGATAAGCGCGGATTTTGAAGGTTTTGAGGATAGCTATTACTCTGGAAGAAGACCAACGACGATGATGATGCCAAACTTTCGAAATGTAAAGAAACAGGATATGGATTTTCAGGGGGGCTACATGCCCTTTTTCAGCGCATCTCGTACTCGAGGTGTCGGTGTAGCTGAAGCATCATTAGGAGAAGAGTTGAAGCAGGCTAACACCAAAGTTGGACCATGGCATGTTTGGATGATGATGCAGGCAGAGACAGTCCCTAAAGAGACCAATCAAGTATCGCTGAGTAAAGATCAGACAGATGACTGGGGAATTCCACTGCTTAAAATAGATATTAGCTACGATGAGAATGATGAGAAAGTCTTGGCTGATTTCTACACCCAAGGTCAATCCATGCTTGAAAGTGCTGGATGTAAGAATATCACTAGCTCCGATAGCGGGCAAAACCCTGGGTTGGATATCCATGAAATGGGCGGAGTACGAATGGGCAAGGATCCAAAAACGTCTTTGCTGAATGGCCACAATCAATTTCATGATCTTCCCAATGTATTCGTGACCGATGGTGCTGCGATGACCTCCACAGGGGTTCAGAATCCTTCACTTACTTATATGGCATTGACTGCCAGCGCTGTAGACTATGCCGTAAACGAATTGAAAAAGGGTAGGCTATCTTAATAATAATTAGTCTATGTCTGTTTTTCTTGGGTCTGGACCATATTTATTTGGACCATCTTGCCCTGGCTTGTATGCAAGCCAAATAAATCCAATGAAATTGACTGGTGGTGGAATTAATAAATAAAGTGCGTACTTCCAGCCCATTCCTATATCATGCAATCGTTTGATCGCCATGATAAGGAGTAAAATAATCGAAGCGATCAGGATAATGCCGAAGGAAAAGAATATGGGCCAGGCTTCACCATAATAAGATTGCCACATCAGCATTAGACTCATGATATTTGTAAAGTAAAATATCATGAAAAGTAATAGATAAAATCTTCTTGTGATTCTTCCAAGGGGCTTGAAAAATGAATTCATAGTTTCTAACAATTTTAGTGTATCAAAGTTTGATTTTTAGCCAAAAACAGAGTTAGTACTAAATCAATATTAGACGACTTGGATATGGTCCAAAATAAGCTGCAAAAAAAATACATTTGATTCCAACTCTAGAATGACCCTTTCCTTTTCTTATCACAGTGAAGCAGCGGCCCAAGCTGAACAACTTGGAAAACTGACTCCTAATTTAATTAGCATCCTTCATCAGGAAAAATTATTTAAGCTTTTTGTGCCAAAAATATTGGGAGGGCTTGCGCTCAGCTTGCCAGAAGCACTTGAACTTGAAGAAACACTAGCCGAAGTTGATGGAAGTCTTGGTTGGACGGTTACCCTTTGTGCTGGCGCGGGTTGGTTTGTAGGCTTTATGGAAAAGTCTCTTCGTGAGGAAGTTTTTTCAGATTCTCATGTTTGCCTTGCGGGATCTGGATTTGTTGGTGGTAAAGCAACTAAGATTGGGGAAATCTACCAGATTTCAGGTAGCTGGACTTACGCTTCAGGATCCTTACATGCAAGCCATTTTACGGCGAACTGTGAGCTATATGAAAATGGGTCTCCAATTTTGAATAAGTTCGGAGAACCAATAGTCAAGGCATTTATCCTGGAAAAAGGAGAAGTGGAAATTCTGGATAGCTGGAATTATATGGGAATGATTGCAACTGGAAGCCATGCTTTTAAGGTAGAGAAGATCGAAGTTCCTGTAAATAGATGCTTTGAGATCTTACCAGAGAAAGTCACACTTCGCGACCCGATCTATCGCTATCCTTTTCTACAATTTGCGGAGGCAACCTTGGCTGTGAATATTTTGGGAATTACGAGTCACTCTCAGAAATTGGTTAAAGCTGTTTTCGATAAGAGACAAGAACGAAAAGCATTTAGCAACCGTGAATTGAGCTATTTTAAAAGATCTTTTAAAAAGGAGTCGGCCCGGATAAGTGAATCGAAAAAGAAGTTTTATGAGGCGGTGAATGAATCTTGGGGAGAATTGGAACGAAACGGGCGAATTTCTTCAGTCACACTGAGAAAAGTCAGTAGGATTAGCCGAAAGCTAACTCAGGCCTGTCGCATTTCCAATGCAGCGCTCTATCCTTTTGCCGGACTGGAAGGAGCTAAAATAAATACCGAACCCAATCGGGTATGGCGTGATTTTAATACAATGAGTCAGCACGCGTTGTTGATATTTCCTTTTTAGAAACTGGTTTGAAAGAGTTGCCGAAAGATTGTTTAGGGTGCTAAACTTTTCATTAACATGAAATGAATTTATGTATCGGCTTGTTGCTCGATCTGAAACATTATGGTGAGATTCTAAAATCGAACGACTCCCGAAAATCTATAGATCAAGCCTTTGTTAGTGCCATTTTCTAAATAGGTTACATCTGATTGTAATTTTAGATTATGCTGATTAAAATAATGAGAAAATCCAATCACATATTCTTTTTGCGAATTCATGATAGAGGCTACTTTCGTATCGGGCGTGATCTGAGCATATCGAGCTGCGATTTCGTTTTTCTTGGTTAAAAAATAACCCGATTGCAGCATAAAT
>JBDNIP010000022.1:0-7762 GCA_041688245.1 Algoriphagus sp. | reverse complement strand
TCCTGTTTCGCTATTTCAATTTCTTTCTTGAGTTCTTCTTCAATTTTTAGGAGTAAACCGGTTTCACCCGCCAATTTCATTTTATCCCAAATGACTCTTACCAATTTACCTATAGGTCCAGGGAGACTTTTGGTAAATTCACTGAGTAAATGTGCATCACCCGGCATCGGTTCAGCGATTACCAAGTTACTTTTACTAATAGCTGGTCTTTCGGATGGCTGTAAACCAAGCTTATCGTAACTTTTCTGTGCTCTCAACCATAAGCTGAGTCCCGCAATCTGAATAGCTCTAGGGTCAATATCTACTCCATGGATGTTATAGCGAAGAATGTATCCAGGTATTAGCTTGATGAAATCATCACGCATGTACTTGTCACGCAAGTCGGTCATTAGCTCAGGATAGTTATCCCAAGCTTCCAGATAAATCTGCTCATACAAATCAAAACAGTACAATCCAAAGTGCATAGAACCACAGGCAGGGTCTAGCATTAAGATTTCTCTAGGATCTTTTAATGCACGGTATTCAATGTAATTGGCTCCTCCAATTTTTGTATCTGGTATGGCTTCTCCTTTTGCCATAAATATCTCAAGAGTTCTCTTTACCATATATGGGCAAGAATTAACCAGAGAAGTCTTTCCTTTGGTCATTTCAAACCATTGTCTACCCAAACTATTATCTACCAAAAACTGCACTACATAGCGCGGTGTAAAAAACTGATTTCTTACCGCCAATTCTCTACTATTACGAGGAGCATCAGATGCATCTCTCATATCCTTAATTTCCTCTCGACTGTTATAGTATTGGTAGATCCAACCAATGGTTTCATCTTCCGTCCATAGGTTGATGGGTTGATGCCCAGTTTCACGGTAAATAGTTAGATTTTCCTCATTGATGATGTCCAACAATTGTAGTAAAACTCTTTCTGAAGGAAAGAGAAGTGCATAAGGTGAAAATCGATCGAATACCGCAGGTAGATCAATCGCTAATTCATCAAATACATGTGAGATATACCAGGTGTATCGGATAAACTGCTCCGCAGTTTTTGCGCCACCAGTCAATTGGTCATATACCTGAAAACCTTCCGAATTATAGCCTTTGTGGATAGATTCCCTGATTATATTCCGCTCTTCGGACATCCTTACTGCAGCAAATCGATTCAAAATAGTGAAGGCTTGCTCCCTTTTCAATTGAGTTACTGCTTCCTGAGCTTTGTTTTTGCCGGCAATACTCTCTTCCAAATAATGTAATCTTTGACGGAGCAATCTTGCTGTCTCAATTACTGAAGCATCTCTCGATGTTAATTCTTCTACTAAAAGTGAGGTACCATCAGGTCGAATCCCATAATATTGCTGCAACTGATTTTCAAATTCATTCATCAGCAATTTCTTCGCCGCCTGTACGAATGATTTGATTTTGTTTCTAGCTCCTTGTGTTAGTGCCATATTACCAGTCTATTTCAATTTCATTTCCAGCACTTAAATCATTTCTTAAAGCCTCAAAAGATGTAATAATTTCGTCCAATTGTCTCTCGGTTGAAATGGTCTTAGAGAATCCCGATAAGTCCTTTTTCACTTTTTTACCTCCTTCAATTGATACTACCATCTGTGGTTTTGATTTCAGATATTCAGCTTGCTGTTCTCTGACCTCGGAAATTTTGTTGGTGATTGTGTAATTTGAATTTAAGATATCTTTGATGCCTTCCAGTCCTTGTTTATTCTCGATGACCAGTCCATTCAGTTGACCAGACAGTTCATGTTGTTGTTCTGTGGAAAGCTTGAACCAATTTTTACCGCTCCTGATCTGAATGACCTCAGATTCTATTTTTGAATTTTCAGCAGAGAGAAGTTTTTGGCAATAGTCAGAGCACAAGGTTTTTATGTTGGAGATAGCATCTCTCAAATCTGACACTCGATTGTAAAACCCACTATCGCTGGTAATATCCTGTATCGTCTCAAAATCACCCCTTGTATTTTCCTTTAATTCATAGGGAATTCCTGAGTCCGGTAATGCATAAATACTCTCTTTTAAGGAGTTTGCTTCCTGGAAAGATTTCTCCATTCCTTGTTCAAATCCTTTATAAACACTGGCAATCCAAATTAAATTATCAAATAAATCAGAATCAGTTTTCCCCAATCTGAAAGCTGCATCAGAACCTTCGCCTTTTAAAACTTCAGAAATCCCATCTTGAACCTCCTGGGCTTTTTCCTGGCCCGGCAAATTCAAATATCCTAATTTTGTTTTTATGGCTGAATACTTCGTCTGAAATTCAGGAAAATGTCTCCTAACTACCTCTGCAATTTTATCCTGTAGTGGAGCAACTTGATCTCCTGTAAGTTGTGTGAGCCGATTTATTGATAATGCCAGCATAGCCATGCTAGGCTTTTCATTTGCCTGGTAGGCAGAAATACCAATTTTATTAAATCCATTTACATTTTTTAAGGCTTCAATTGCTTTTGGCCCTTTCACTTTAATGTCCTGACCACTAACTCTTAATTTGATATCAGAAGCAATAAACATAGATGAAACCAAATACCTAGTAGTATCCTTGCTCCATCCAAATGGAGCAGCGTCAAAGTGCTCCAATAATTTTTTCCCTTCTACTAGATCCTCTTTGATGATATATTCTCTGATTGATTTGATCGCATCTTTATCTAAGTCCACACTACCATCTCCTTTGATCAAATCGAAATGATTGAGCGTCTGAGGAAGCATTTTTAAATCAGGATAGCTCAACAGCTTTTCTGCATCAGCTCCTCCTATGGAAATAGGAGCTTGTTTGTACTTTTCAAATACCAGCTCCGCAACCTCTTTCAATTTTCCGTTTGCAGATTCTTTGAATTTTTTACCATAAGTGCTTACCGGTTTGTTTGTTCCTCGGAAAATAAATTCTCCCTTTTCAAAGCCTTGAATAATAATTCTTCGAACCTGATCTTTAAGTCTTTTTGCCTCTTGATCCTGACTATTTAAGTAATCATTTATTTCTTTGTCATCGTATCTGTTTCGGGTATTATAAATGCCTTCATTTTTAACAATTTCAATGATATTATTTGCAATATCTTTCTCCGTTTTTCCAGTGAGATAAATCCTGGAAGTCACAGTTTTATCAGTGCTATTCTTAATTAGTTCATCAACAATCTTTAAATATTCTGAAGGATTTAAAAGAAGTACCTCCATATGGATTTCCTCGTTTGCCCCCAAAAGTCTAAACACTCTGCCGTCTTGATTAAGGTTCACTCCAGAAATAACATTCTTTGTATTCAGTAATCGAGCTTGTGGAAGTGGAGAAAAAATATCCAAGATTATATCCTCGTAAACTTTCCTGATTTCGCTTGATGTTGGAATAATCTTACCTTTTTCAACCTCGATACTGATGATGGCATCTGTCATAAATCTCAACTGTCCATCTATTTCATTCAATGTACAGCCAGGAGTATTCTTTAGTTCTTCAATGATCTCATTGACCTCTACCATGATTGAATCACTACTCACATGCGGGTGCATCAATGCAGCAACATTTTTTGTGGATAGGTGAAAATCGTCAAGAAGCTGAAGAACAGCAATTGATTTTGAAACTCTAGCTTGATCTGAAGTCTCACCGTAGATACCTACAATCTTATCAACAGCATTCACTATATGACTGTATGACTTTCTGATATCCGCTTTTAATACATCATAGACATGGTATGTGGTTGCCAGCTTACCTATTTCAGCTTCTGCCAGTGTACTATTTTCCGATGCTAATTTTTGGGTAAGCACATCCTGAATGACCTTGATGGCTGAACGTAAGCCCACTCCTCCAGTAATCTTGGCCAACCTTCCCAAGAGTGAAATAATAATTTCAAAATGTTGAGGCAAAAAGGGATAGAGATTGATAAAAAGCTTTTCATCCAAACCATCTTTTACATACATGGTCCGTTCGCACTTTTCCAATTTTGTGTAGTGGCGAAGTTTTTCTCCTTGAGATTTGTATATGCCCCTTAGCTTATCTGAATAACTACTTGACTTTCCGAGAATTCGTTGAGTACAAATTTCTTTTATATCAGACGCTTCAATTTCTGCTTTGATCGGAAATCTTGCGTTTAACTTATATAGTTTATCCGAATTTAGCCTTGCGTTTGGGTTATCTTCAGTAAGTGTCTGCTGAGCTGTAGCAAGAAGCCATGCCTTTCCTCCTCCTATATCTTTGAGATTCTCTAATGTTCCCTGCATAGAAAGAATTAAGCTATCCTTTGCAGATATGTATTGGCCCACTTCATCTACGACGAAAACAATATTCTCTTTTCCTGTGATACGTCGAACAGTAGAAAGCAACTCTTCCACCTTTTGCTTGTCTGTCCGCATATCATCTACTCTTGTGATCTTAAACGATTTGCTATCTGTCCATATATCAGGGTAAAGCTCAGAAGCCAAATTACTAGCTATTCCTTTGGCTCTTAATTGGTCATTTATTTTTATGTCATCCCAATCTTTATCAAACGCAGATTTAATTCTCAAGATAAAAGATTCCAGCTTTCCATCTTTTTGCAGCATTTGCTCTAAGTTGGCCAATTGACTATCCGTAGAGTACTTTGCTAATTGATTAACTTTTGCAATCAATAATTCTAGTATTGGAGGAAGAGCTGTTCCTTTAATTTGCTCTGTGGCACAATCCAATAGAATAACAGCAGGATCGTATTGATTAACAATATTTCTGAAAAGTTGAGAAGTTGGTAGGGAGTTTATTCGATTGGACAATCTATCTAGATATAATTGTCCTTCTACCTTAAAATCCTTTTGTAGACCATAGCCGAGGTATTTGGCAAAAGAGCTTTTTCCAGAACCATAGAAGCCGGAAACCCAGATACCAATTTCATTGGACCCACCTTCCATCCCTCGATATAAGGCATCCAGAATTTTATCAAAATTCTCTTTTAGCTTTTCGGTGACAACATATTCAGATATCTCATTTTTAAGATTAGCCTCTGTGGCATTACCAAAAGTTACTACCTTCTCTATGGATCGATAAATATTCTTATCTGAACCAAATATCTCTTTAATCTTTGACATGACTTCAACTGTTTTAAAAGTGCTTTGATCTATAATTCCCATCTTCCGGATAAAAGCCTAAAAACTTTAAAGCAGAACCTGACATTTCTCCTGGATACATGATGATTAACGGTACTTCAATTTTTCCATAAATTTTTTGCTCAATAGGTCCAAAGCGGGTAAACGGATGTATTGCTTCCACATCTGTCACCAATAAGACACCATTATTAATAGCTTTTACTTCTTCCTGTTTTAATAAGATGGCCTTCTCTATTACCTCTTGATTTTTAAGATTTTCTCCCAAACTGTCATAAACATCTTTCATTTCAAATTCATTCTCAGTGGCACATTCTCCTGCTTCCAATCTGTAATCATCCTTCCTGAAAAAATCTTTTAAAACTTCATGTAGAGATAAAACTAATGGTTCAAGGCCATTATGTTTCGCTAAATGAAGCCAACCTTCATTCAATCGTTTCTTTACGAATTGAATATCAGCAGAATTAAATGTCAAGTAACAAATGGTTTTATCCCCACTATGATCATAAGCTTTAGGCTGTATCATATAGTCAAGTAAAGCCGCGTATCTATCATCAATATTCATTTTCTACAAACTCCTCCATAGTTTTATAACTCCACCCTATTTTGAGTATTTCACCCGAGTACTGAAAAATTATGGTTCCCTTAAAGGAAATTCTCTCTATCTCCTTTATTAACTCATTGAAATCGAGCCCAATTAACTTCCAACTATTATCGTGAACTACTTTCTCATCACTGTATCCCTTAAAATGAAGCTCATGCAACAGATAGTTACAAACTTTTGAATCTGGAAAAGTTCGTTTGATATATCCTTCTTTATCAATAACATCAAACTCTTTCAGGCAAGAAATCAAGTAGGAAGAAACTCTTGTGATTATTGAATCACTCCAAGCAGGCGCTTTTCCATCTGAAAATGATTTTAAAAGAAAGCCCATAGCTATTTCTTTGGAAATCTTCTTTGATTGAGCTATCTCCCTAATTTCTAAAGTAAAATCATACAGAACATGATTGGCCCTCGCAGTATAAATAAAGAAAAGTGACTTTAAAGCTTCTAGGCTAAGTCCATTTTCGCGTAATGTTTTTAGGTCTGGTATTACGTTTTTGCTTCCTTTCCAATACCTGTCAAAAAAAACTAGGTTGATGATATCTTTTGTTCGGTGTTCAGTGGATTTATTTAATACATTTTGAGAGGTACAACGAAGTAAGAATTCTTGTTTTGATTCTCCTGATTCATAAAATTCAAAAAGAGTCAAAGTTTCATTTATCAACCCTGTTCCTTTTGCCAAATTGCTATTGTATAGGTATTTAGATCCAGCCATTAATTCAGGTAAGGGTGTACTTTGTAATCATTTTCAAATGAAGAAAGATAATGCGCTGCAATTACCTGGATTACATCTTCACTAAGCTGTTCTGATGAACCAATATTAATGGGGCCTTGATGCTGATCCACGAACAAGTCTCCAGTTAACTTTTTAAGAACCTCAAGGGCACTTTCACTGCTGGATACAATCTTATTCGAATCAAGGCTTACTATTTTATATAGTTTTTCTTCTCCTTGAACTGGCAATCTGAATAAGTGGTAATAATTCGCACCAACTTCAGCATCAACTGAGTGTCTTATGGCTTCAAGGTAAAAATTGGATTGCTGTTTAACTGATTTTGGAAATATGTAAGCCAAAAAGTCAGTTGAGGTTTCCTCGAAAAAATTACTGTGCCACCATTTTTTATCCTCCATCAAGAATCCTACTGCACTTCGCAAAATCAATACTTTTTTTAAGACACTTTCTTCCATACAAAATCATTTTTATTGTAATTAATTTACTAGTCTGAATATTGAAAATTAGTATTATTTCGAATGGAGCCTCTATCCTTTTTTGTAACATGGTTGTTGACCATACGATACTTATTCCTAGCCTTCAGCTGTCCTAAGCCAATCGACTCGTTTTACTTTCCCATCATCACTTTAAATTCGCCCTCATTATAGAATCGAGAACGATGGAAAAATAGCATTAATTTCTTAGTAATTCTTAAAATATCAAGTAAAAAAGCAAAAAACAGTACATAAAGACTAATTTTCAAATGCAAATCAAAATTCAATTTACTTTTGAAACCCTATTTACTACCTACCTTTAAGTCATGAGAATTACTTATCCCAGAAATCAGTTTCTAACCCAACTTTTTCCGAACATAGATATCACCAGGGATGACCAATTGATCCATGCATTCAGGCAATATTTGAGTCAAGGTGAATTTTTTCCCAAGGTGGAATTGACAGATGCTGAAGTGTTTATTGAGGTTCCGTCCAATCTTTTATTGGGTAATCCCAAGGAGTTTAATCATGCCACAAACCTGTGTGCAAAGAGGAAATTCCAAGAAGCTATGCCGATCTTGGAATCCTTGACTAACCAATTTCCTTTGGTAAGTGAATACCATAGAACGCTTGCTCAAGTGTATGAGGAAGAAGGAGATCACGAAAAAGCAATAGATATTTTGATTGAAGCTTTACGAACTGATCCCAAAAACCATTGGGCATTGATTCTGATGGGGAATATCTATGCCCGTTATAAAAACGATGCGGAGACAGCAATGACTTTCTTCGATCAGGTGATCAATGCCGATCCCACGAATTTCATTGCACTGAATAATATCGGTGGTGCTTTACTTCAAAACGGAAAACCTGAAATGGGTGAAAAATACCTGA
>JBDNIP010000217.1:0-10000 GCA_041688245.1 Algoriphagus sp. | reverse complement strand
AGGCACTTTTGATTCAATTCCAATAGACCTTAAAACTGACATGCATGTCATTTCCATTAAAACTTTACGCATGAAATTATCCCTTTTATTTTTTCTAGTTCTCCCCTTTCTCAGTTTAGCTCAAGCTCCCGTTTTTGACTACGGCACCAAATCTATCGAAGCCCGAATAGCCTATCAAACAGGATGGGAACAGATTTTGGATTTGGGTCAATGGACCAAGGCAGAGGAATCATTTCGAAAAGCAGCAGCCTTGGATCCGGACTTTAAATTGGCTTGGTCGCAGGTCGGCAGAATCAGCAATGATCCTGTAGAACGCGCGTCAATTTATACAAAACTTAAAAATGCACTAGGTGATTCAAGTTGGGAATCCAAACTACTTGAAGTTTATATGGGAAGCTTACAATTAATAGATGCAAGAGATCGAGGTCAAGCAATTCAACCCGAACAGGTAAAGCAATTTTACGAGGTATCGCTAACCAATTTTTCTACACTCCGGGAATCATTTACCGATGAACCCTATATCAATGCCGAATACATTGAAGTAATTCACGGAATCTACGGCGCAAAAGCGGCATTGGACAGCATGGAACTTCAGGGGAATTCAGGGCGCAAAACCAGCCCATTTTTAGCAAGCTACACATCCCAAATGTGGGCTGAATTGAAGGATTTCAAGAAAGCAAATGAAGCTTTGGCGGCATTAAAAGCTCAGTTTTCCGATTCCGATTTACCGATAATTTATTTTACTGAGGCGACTCTTTATTTTGAGGAAGGAGAATTGGTCGAGGCAGAAAAGCTGATTGATCGAACACTTTTCGCAGATCCTAAGCATACCCTCGCCAAACGGTTAAAGAAGCGAATATCCGAAGAACTAAAAAAACAAAAGGCTGAATAAAAATCCAGCCTTTTGTTTTTAAATCAGATCGAGTTTTAATTTGAACCTCCTTCTTGAGTAGAAAAATTTTTAAGCTGATTTACTAAGGCTTTTCCAGAACTCGGTCGATTGATCCCCTCACGTACCAACTTACCTTCTTTGGTGATGACCATGTAAGTTGGGAAACCAGAAACCTCCACCTCCTTGTCAAAAGCTTGAAATTGCGTAGCATTCAAGAAGTAATTATCTCCGGTCAACTCATATTTTTTGACCATGGTAGTAAATGCTTCCTCAGAAGATTGTGCACAGAGGTAGACGAAAACCACATCTTCGAGCGGTTGACTTTTGAGCTCTTTCAAATAGCTAAATTCCGAAATGCATGGGCCACACCAGGTCGCCCAAACATCGACATAGACAACTTTCCCTTTATGCTTTTCTTTGAGCTGAAAGAGGATATTATCGGCCGATTCGGAAATCTCTACGCCTGTTACAAATTTCTTGTTTTTTAGAATTTCAAAATCTGCGATATCCTCAAGAATCGCGTCCTTGATGGTAGCCTGCAAGTCCAATTGATCTAAATCTTCCAGTATATATTCTGGAACATCATTACCTGAACTGATAAAGGTCTGATCTATAAAAACTGCAACCACGCTTGAACGCAACAAAGGATTAAACTTGTCGAGGTTCTGCTTAAGTAAATCCCAACTTGATTTATAGAAAAAAGGCATAATTTTCTCCTGATATTCTGTTAACAGCTCAGTCATCTCAGGAACCGATTCAATATTTGGAGTTTCTCGCTTTGCTTGTATTTCCTTCCAAATCTCCAGATTTGCCATAGTGGTGTCAGGCAAATTTTCTGTTTTTAGAAACTCATATACATTTGTAATGTATAAGTCCATCAATTTTCGTCGATCAGCGGAAGATGGTGACATGGCTAACTCCCGCGCAACAGCCGCATATCTATCAGCCATCATTTCCTCCACTTCACTACCGATAAGGCTCAATACCTGGTCAAAATATTCCTGCGGAACTTTTATAAATTCAATTTTATTTTCTCCAGGTTTCATCCCATGCATCCACATATAGCGCATCAGATCATCTGCAGCATTAATTCTAACATTTCGGAGGCTATAATCCTTGATTATCTGACTCACTTTTACAGAGTCAAAGTAATTGGTGTAGAATTGCTTATGCTTTTCCACCAAACCCAACCGATAGCTTTGGTATTCATCGAAGTCCAAGGATTTGACCATACTATCATTTTGAAAATAGTCTCGGATTTTCATAAATTCCGGATTTAATAATCGGTATTCCTCATTTTCAAGTGAGAGATCACCCATGAAATCCATATCCTTCACCACCGACCAAAATTCAGGTCCCAAATTGGAAAAAGAGGCTTCATCGATAATCAGACCTTGTTTTGCTCCAGGCTTGGATAGAATAGTAGTAAAGGCATTCCCCGCTTGTATCATGATGGACTGCGGAATTTCCAAAGGGAAAATAATTTTGAAGCGACCCTTATCATCCACATCCGTCACAAATTTCTTTTGATCATTGGCAAAGGCATCGTTGTAAATAACACTCATCGTTACAGGCATTTCACCGGCTGGAATGATGATTCCCTGCAAAACCACCTGATCTTGCTTTAAAAAATCGTCTGCAATGGAGCTTGCTTGGGCAAAATCCTTAGAAATAGTAAGAGACTTTTTACTACTGATTTCATCTGTTTCGCCCAGATAAGTTAAGGTCTTGATATCACCTTGAGTTGCAAATACAAGCTGAATGCTTCGCTCCCCAGTTTTTAGCTGTAAAGTATTAGTCTCATAATTGACTATATCCCAAACTTCATTTTCGAATAGCACAAAATCATCTTCAATCGCTAATTTCAAGACATTGCTACCATCTGTAGTATACCATCTCCCTTTTAAATCATCGAGGGTTAACTGCTGACTAATTGCAGCAAATGTGATGAAAAACAGTATTGCTAAAAGGTAAATTTTCCGTGCCATAAACTAAAGAATTTAATCTTTCAACTAATAAATGAAACAAATCCCATGTAATCAATAGTTTCTCTTGAAAAACTAGAGTTTATGGCAAAGAATTAACAATCTTTTACAGTTTAGTTACTCCTTTCTAGGAGAGCTCTTACTGCCTACTGATCACTGCCCTTCCCACTGCTTACTGCTTACTGCCTACCGATCACTGCCCTTCCCACTGATTACTGCTTTCTGCCTACTCATCACTGCCCTTCCCACTGATTACTGCTTTCTGCCTACTGATCACTGCCCTACTCCCTTTTCCAGCCGCGGTTGGCTTTCTTCTCAGCATTGACTTTTTTTGATTTCAGACGCTTTTCGATGGCTCCTTTTCTTGGTTTGGTAGCTTTGCGAATTTTCTTTTGCTCGAAAACTTTACGGAGCGCATCTCCAAATTTCTTGATTGCTATCTCCTTATTTTGAAGTTGGGATCGTTTTTCCTGAGCCGTGATTTGCAGTATTCCTCCCTCAGTAATCTTATTTTTCAGCTTCGAAAAAAGGATATTTTTTTCCTCCTGGGATAAGTTTGAAGATGAAGTAACATCAAAATTGAGTTGGACTTTAGTCTCAACTTTATTTACATTTTGTCTGCCAGGATCTCCACTCCTTGAAGTCTGAAAGCTAAGTTCAGACACAAAAACTCCTGAATTAATCCGTTTTAAAATTGAAATTGGAATAAGCATAATTAAAATCGTAATGAAGAGGCTACTTGACTTGTTTAGAACTGACTCAGAACTAGAATCAGACTCCTGTAACATTTTCAAATTTAAAGGTTTGCTGCTGATTTAAGTCAGTATTAGGTATTAACGGATGGCTTTTACTTGATAGCCTTGATTTCTCAGAAGGTTGATGACTCCATTTTCTCCTCCCAAATGCCCTGAGCCTACTGCGAAAAAGACTTGATTTTCCTTCATATTCTTCTCCATCAAAGGGATCCAGTTTTTATTTCGATTATCCAGCATAAGCTCCTTAAAATTGCCAATCAGCTCATTTTCGGCAATCAGAAGATACAGTTGATCGATATCTTCAGCGGTATATGTGCGGACCATTTGCTCAAACTCTTCGATAGCATCATCCGAGGTCACCATTTTTGAAATCTCTTTCAATAAAATCTCCTCTGGAATTTCATCAAACAGCCCCATTTGATATTCGACAGATTCAAGACCTTCGATATTCTTATTCTGAGTCTTCGCCAGATTTGTGAAAAATAGCTCATAACTCTCGATCTGCTCACAGGGAAGCTGCTTGACCGTAATCATTGATATCAGCATAAACGGCTTTAGAATTCCCAGTTGATCTAATCCTGCGCCGTAGTTGGCAGTTAGAAACTCATTCAAGGCTGCAGCATCAGCTTCACTGAAGGCAGACTTGATGTTTTTCATCCCGGGATTTAGCGCGCGCTCTTGCATTTTTTGCATCATTTCCGGATCGTCCATATCCAGCTCCATGATCAACTCATCTGCATCCTCGAAAGCCCTTTTGATTCGATCATCCATCAAAAAATCACTTGGGCAGATCATATGAATGGTCCCAAAGAGGTAAGAATTTTGGTTCAATCCATTGCCTGAAACTTCCCAAAGCAGCGATTGAGCTGTGCCAGTTTGACTGTTGGCCGTACACACCACAGCCATACTAAAGGCTAGAGCCAATCCAAGTTTTTTAAATCTCATTATTTTCATTGCTTAAGTGTTTATTTATGTCCGAAAGATCAGGAATGGGTAATATTATGTTGAATAAAATTACAGCATTACCGAATACAAGTCCTGGATGAAGCAAATAAATTACCGCGACACGCTGATTTCTTGCTGCTCATTTCATTACCGCTTGTCTCCCAATAGGCTAGTCTATCTAATTTTAAAAGCAAAACAGTTGAAAAATGGTAAGTTGTATCTCAAATAATTAAAACTGTCAAACCCAAAAACCTATGAAAACCAGAAGAGATTTTCTGATTAAATCTGCCTTTGCTGCTGCTGGACTGATTACCGCGCCTACTTGGCTACAAGGAGCTCCAGTCCTCATCAAAAATTTCAATAAACCCAACTCCCTAATCAATGGAGTACAGATTGGATGCATCACTTATTCATTCAGATCAATGCCTGATCAGAGTGCGGAAGCCACGCTTCAGTACATAAAAGACAGTGGTTTGAGCGCTGTAGAATTAATGGGAGATCCTGCCGAATCATTTGCAGGAATACCGATATCGCCGATTAACCGTTCCAAAATCAACCAATTGGGAGGTAAAGCACGACGCGGTGAAGAACTAACTGCAGATGAGCAAAAGGAATTGGATGACATGCGTGCTCAAAGTGACTTATTTCAAAAAGAAGTAGTACAATGGCGGGCAAATGCGGATATGAAAAAGTTTGAGCAGCTGCGTAAAATGTACAACGATGCAGGAGTGAGCATCTATGCTTTCAAACCAAATGCATTTGGAAAGAATAATACAGATGCCGAGATCGCCTATGGGATGAAAGCTGCCAAAGCACTTGGTGCTTCACATGTCACTTTAGAGCATCCATCGGATGATGCACATACACTGAAGCTTGGCAAAATGGGTGAGCAATATGGCATGTCTGTCGGCTATCATGGACACGAGCAGGAGACATTTGACTTTTGGGATACTGCCGTGGCTCAAAGCCCTAAAAACGGATTAAATCTCGATGCTGGTCACTACATCGCTGCCGGACATTCTGACTTACTTCCGTTGATTGACAAGCAACAAAGCCGAATTCTAAGTATGCACACTAAAGATCGGACTAACCCAGCCAATGGAAAAAAAAATCTTGCCTGGGGAAATGGTGACACACCAATTTCTGAAATACTACAACTTATGAAGGTCAATAAGTACAAATTTCCCGCTACTATCGAATTGGAATATGCAGTTCCATCGAATTCTGATGCAGTGAAAGAGGTTCAGAAGTGTGTGGACTATTGTAGGAAATCATTGGCCTAAAAGTATTTTTTTTAAGTTCTGAAGCTCAAAAACAAAAAACCGAAGCAATAACTTCGGTTTTTTTTTTCAGTCTCAAAGAGTTTCTTACTTCAAATACATAGTAAACATCCACATCCGCTTTTCTAGATCTCACACAAACTTAGTGACTATATCTGCAGTGGTAATATCAACGGCATCGCTTGCCATATTTGCTACCTCTCGACCGGAGTGAGCTAAAATACCCAAACCGGCAACTACATGCTTCACACATTCATTACCGTCGCTAACACCCGTAATCTCCTTATGAATACTATTCTTCAGGTAATCAGAATACGCATGCAGTGGATTGAATCCTATTGTATTCACACGCTCAGCGAGATCATCAATATTCTCGATAAGCAAATCGTAGAGCTTTTCAAATTTTTTATGAAGTTCAAAGAAATTTTCACCTTTCACATTCCAGTGAAACCCTCTTACACTTTGATAAAAAACGTGGTAATCGGATAACAAGTCATTCAATTTGTCATTCAAGTTAGACATGTCTTTATTGTCTAATTTTAAATGATTTGCTAAAGTTTCTTTTTCAGTAGTTATCATATTTGTATATATTTAGTAAGTTGTCTTATCAATTATAGTCCAAGCACTATACCAAACCGATATCTCCAAACAACAAAACGAAAACCACATAAACACAGAGGTAAAATTTTACTATTCATACAAAAAAGGAAATTTTATTCTAAACACTAATTCCAAAAAATATTTGACTAAATTTAATTGGGCAATACTATCCCCAATTCGCTGAGCTTAATACTGGAAAATAATTTCTCTGAATAATTAGTGAATAGGATATACACCCAGTGAAGCACTACTAGTAAAATAGGTAGTTCCTTTAGACCATATAACAACGAATTACTACAATTGGTATGTTAATATGTTTTATGATAATACAACGAATTTAATGGGAATCAGACAATGAAGGGGTATTGGAAAGTATGGAGCTTTAGAGCGCAAAACCATCCCATTTTTAGCAAGCTATATATCCCAATTATGGGCTGAATTGGAGGATTTCAAGAAATTAAATGAAGCTTTAGCAGCATTAAAGGCTCAGCCTTAAGGTTCCAATTTCCCTATTATTCCATTTATAGAAGCTAATCTTTTTTTGAAAAGGGGAAGTCAATCCAAGCAGAGAAACTAATAATTAAAGAACTTTTGGCAGATCCAAAGCACACCCTTGCCAAACGGTTAAAGCAGCGAATTGAGGATAAGACAAAAAATTAGGAGACAAGAGATTAAAGATTGGATATTAGTTGTCGGTGCCGACTGCCTACTGAAGACTGCCCTACTCCCTTTTCCAGCCTCACTTGGCTTTCTTCTCAGCATTGAATTTTTTTGATTTAAGACGCTTCTTGTATGCTTTTAAACCTAATACATTTGGAAAGAATAATATGGATGCCGAGATCGCCTGTGGCATGAAAGCCGCCAAAGCACTTGGTGCTTTACATATCTTTTTAGCGCATCCATCGGATGATGCACATACACTAAAGCTTGGTGAAGTGGGTGAGCGATGTGGCATGTCAGTAGGCTATCATAGATACGAGCAAGAGCTATTTGACTTTTGGGATACAGCCTTGACTTCAAAGCCCTGAAAACGGATTAAATCTCCATGCGGATCACTACATCACGGCTGGACAAACGGATCTTGCATAATTGATTAAAAAACAACAAAGCCAAATTCTAATTATGCACACTAAAGATCGGACTACCCTAGCTGATGGAAAAAAAATCTTGCTTGGGGAGATGTGGATACGCCAATTTCTGAAATACTATAACTTATAAAATCCAATAAGTGTATATTTCCTGCTACAATTGAGTTGGAATACGAAATACCCAATAATTCAGATGCCGTAAAAGAGGCTCAACAGTGTGTTGAGTTTTGTGAAAAAGCGTTGGCCTGATGGGTTAGTCACCGGACTTTTTATCTTTATTATTTTCGTTTAATCTAGTTTTTTGAGGACATGGTAAAGATCCACATTCTCTTTTCTAATTCATTTCCAAACCGAATCAACAAGTCTGCTGAAGAAATATCATCTGCTTTTCCTGCTAAGCTTGCAGCCTCACGGTGAGAATAGGATAAAACCCCTAGTCCGTCTACCACATGCCTGACACTCTCTTCACCGTTGCATACATCGGTGATTTCTTTGTGAATTGTTTGGTTCAGGAAATGTGAATAGGAATGAATTGGCTTAAACCCGATAGTTATAATTCGCTCTGATAACTCATCAATATTTTCATTGAGTTTTAGACATAATTCTTCTAATTTCTCGTGCAAGTCGAAGAATTTTTCACCTTTAAGATTCCAGTGAAATCCTCGGACATTTTGATAGAAAATATGATAATCCGAAAGTAGATCATTTAATATGTCTGAAATTTTATTCATTTTTTCCGATTCAAGCTTCAGGTGATTTGATAAAGTTACTTTGCTTATTGAGTTCATCGTAGTTAATTTTTTTTGTTTGACATATTGAATTAAATCCAAACCTCGTGCCGCCAAAAATTTACCCAAATAATATTTTGTAATATAAATTATATAAAAGCGATTATTTGGTTTTTGACACTAAGCCAATAATTACAAAAGTATTTATGCTTTTAGCTTTAATTTTTTGATGATTAGATACGAAAAACATTCCCCAGACCGTAGAACATTTTCACAAAAAAATCACGGTCAAGCGGGAATTTAAAAAATAATAATATGACTATCCTTAATGGTACCAGTAAAGTGATCAAAGCGGTACAAAATTTGGTGAAACTTGGTTTTAATTAAGAATTCAAAACCTTGACTCTAAGTGACTCTAAAGAAGCTTAACCACTCATAATTCTGTACACAGTACAGGAAAGCGAATAAATTACTGCCCTAAAGTCCAGTCCCCTATTGGTATCGAGGTTTCCCCTCAGCCGACAAGTATAAATTGTTTCAATCCATCGGATCTATTTTTGACTGAACTAAAACTATGCGGCTAGAATTTCTAAGGAAATTAGGCTGTTGGTGTAATTGCGGATACACATAAAAATTAACTCATTAGTAGCAAAATTTACCCAGGTTAAATCTCATATTGCTTCATTTTATTAAAGAGGGTTTTTCGATCAATACCCAGTTTTTTGGCAGCTTTAGTTCGATTGTATTTGACTTCTTCCAATACTTTCCTTAAGACCTCCACCTCTGCTTGAGCAGCAGCATCTTTCAGATTCACTGTTGTCTTTCTTAAGCTTTTATCCTCTATGGAATCATTAGATTCAGCAAAATTAAACTTTCTAGCATATACCAATTCGGGTGGTAAAGCTGAAAGCATCATTCGATTTCCGTCTGTCAATAAGGTTGCACGCCTAATTACATTTCGCATTTCCCGAAGGTTCCCAGGCCAGTAGTACTCTAGGAAAACATCCATGACTTGATCCTCAAAACCAAATACATTTTTACCTAATTCTTCATTTGAAAGTTCTAGAAAATACGCTGCAAATGCCTCGATATCTCCTGTTCGCTCGCGAAGCGGTGGAACGGTAATGCTGAATTCATTGAATCTAAAGTAAAGATCTTCACGAAACTTACCATCTTGGACAGATTTCCTTAAGTCTTCGTTGGAGGCTACTAAGATTCTTACATCAATAGATTGATCTTTGGTACCTCCTATCCGTCTCAGTTTTCGTTCTTGTATTAATCTGAGTAAGCCAACCTGGATTTCATAGGATAAATTAGAAATTTCATCCAAAAAAATAGTCCCTCCGTTTGCCAATTCAAATTGACCTAGTTTCTCTGAGTAAGCACCTGTAAAAGCCCCTTTTTCATGTCCCCAAAGTTCACTGCCGGCAAGTTCTTTGGTCATTGCACCACAATCGATCGCAACAAACGGCTTTCCTACACGATCACTTTGATCATGAATGGTCCGTGCGATATTTTCTTTGCCAGCGCCACTTTCTCCATAAATAATGACAGATAACTGAGTGGGAGCTACTAGATCTATTTCTTTGTACATCCGTTTGGATTCTTTTCCTGATCCTTTTAGGTAGTTAGTCTTTCCCGCCGTAGATTTTTCTCCAGAAGATTGATTGTTTGACTTTGCCGATATCTTGTGATCTGTCTTTTCGGCAGTTTTTGCAAGCGCACGT
>JBDNIP010000216.1:0-3158 GCA_041688245.1 Algoriphagus sp. | reverse complement strand
TCATCCCGATAGTCATCGGGAGTTAGAGCGCAGGATTCATATCCGCCGCGGCGGACGGGAGTTAAAATCCCAAGATTAGAGTATCAAATAAGTTAATATATGGCGAGGTAGCTCAGTTGGTTAGAGCGCAGGATTCATAACCCTGAGGTCGGGAGTTCAAATCTCCCTCTCGCTACAAAGGCTTTCGGAAACGGAAGTCTTTTTCTTTTTAGGCCTATGGATACTTTTGTAGTGTACATTCTTTTTTCCACTTCATCGGGTAAGACCTATACTGGAATGACCGCTGATCTCATTACCAGATTCCAATTTCATAATTTCAAATCGACTAAAGGATATACACTCAGATACAGGCCTTGGATTGTTGTTCATGTTGAGTTTTTTGAGCGTAAGACTGAAGCCTTACTCCGTGAAAAAAAACTTAAATCTGGCAGAGGAAGAGAATGGATAAAAAATAATATACTTCCTGATTACTCCTAAGCGCAGGATTTTTATCCGCTACGCCGCAGCGCACAGGCGCGGCGGACGGGAGTTCAAATCTCCTCCCGTATTCTTATGGATTAAGGTAGCATCAGGTTTGATTTAAAAACCAACTCTTAAACTGATTTCGACTCCAAGTAGAACAAAGTTGACTCCTTTTTCATCAGAAATATCGCATTTTTGATCCTCATAACAAATTCTCAATCAGAATTATACGCAATTTTTTTGGAAATATGGTATGCCAAATTCAACGCTGAAAATGATGGTAGCGAATAATGGGAATTAGTGCGAATGGCCGGATATGAACAGGGTGTCTTCTTACCTTCACAGCTATGATAATCACCACATTTATTTACTCTCAGCTGTGGTTTGGTATTTTGCTCAAGCTTTGTTTCTATCCGATTTGACTCCTGATAGGTGATTTTCAAAACATCCCAAAACAAAAAAGCCTTCCCGAAGGAAGGCTTTATAAAATAAGGTAGTGCAGTCCTTATTTTACTTTTTCAACTACAGCTTTGAATGCTCCAGGATGATTCATGGCCAAATCTGCCAAAACCTTACGGTTAAGTTCGATTTCACCTTTCTTCAATAATCCCATTAGTTGAGAATAAGACATGCCAAGCAATCTTGCTCCTGCATTTATACGCTGAATCCATAGGGCTCTAAATTCTCTTTTCTTCGCTTTTCTATCTCTGTAGGCGTACTGAAGTCCTTTCTCGTACTTGTTTTTGGCTACTGTCCACACGTTACTACCTCTTCCGAAGTAACCTCTTGTAGCCTTTAGTATTTTTTTTCTTCTTGCTCTCGACGCAACCGCGTTTACCGATCTAGGCATAATATTTTAATTTTTGATTCGTGGTGTTTATTTCTAAAACTTGAAAACCAACGTATCTGGTGAATAAATGAACCTTAATTTAAATTTTGTGAATAAAAGCAATTAGATACGTAACATTGCACGAACTCTACCTTCATCAGACTCGTGTACAAGACCTGTTTTGGTCAAATTACGCTTTCTTTTTGTGGCTTTTTTGGTCAGAATATGACTTTTAAAAGCATGTTTTCTTTTGATTTTGCCGGTTCCGGTTAAAGCGAACCTCTTCTTTGCACCGGATTTGGTTTTTACTTTTGGCATTTTACTGTATTTATTTAGTTGAAATTTATTTCTTTCCTGCCTTCGGAGCGATGAAGATATTCATTCGTTTTCCTTCCAATTTTGGCAACTGTTCTACTGCACCATAATCTGCTAGGGCTTGAGCGAATTTGAGTAAGAGCATCTCACCTCTTTCTTTAAACACGATACTTCTACCGACAAAGTGTACATAAGCTTTTACTTTTGCACCTTCTTTTAGGAAGCTGATCGCATGCTTCAATTTGAAACTGTAATCGTGATCATCTGTATTAGGTCCGAATCTAATTTCTTTCAAAACAATCTTCGCTGCATTGGATTTTATCTCCTTTTGCTTCTTTTTCTGCTCATACTTAAACTTCGCATAATCAAGAATCTTACAAACTGGAGGATCGACAGTAGGAGAAATTTCAACCAGATCAAGATCGTTTTCTTCCGCGATTTTAATGGCTTTTTCCAGTGATAACAATGCATTTCCACCTTCTACAAAGTCTCCAACAACCCTAACTTCTCGAGCTCTGATTTTATGATTTACTTTATATGGTTCTTCTTGCCGTCCTCTGTAGGGTTGTCTTTGGTTTCTCAAGTTTGCGTTGATTGTTTTATGAAGTTGTTTACAAATATCGTAATAATTCCCAAGTATGAAAAGTATCCTAACATATTAGCCACATTACTTATGCAATGATTGCGCTATAATATCGTTGAAATAGGCAATAAATTCATCCAAAGAGAAATTTCCCAGATCTCCTTCACCATGCTTTCTTACAGATAGCTTTTGCTCTTCTTGCTCTTTTTCTCCTACAATAAGCATGAAAGGGACTTTTTTAACTTCCGAGTCTCTGATCTTCCGACCTATTTTTTCGTCACGATTATCAATTGATCCGGAAATACCACCTTCGTCAAGTAAGGCCTTAATTTCTTCAGCATATTTTATATATTTTTCCGAAATCGGTAAAATATTGACTTGTTCAGGTGCTAACCAAAGTGGGAAGTTACCCGCACAATGCTCAATCAATACCGCAATGAATCGCTCTAATGAGCCAAAAGGTGCACGGTGAATCATCACTGGTCGATGCTTTTGATTATCCGCACCGATATATTCCAATTGGAACCGCTCCGGAAGGTTGTAATCTACTTGTATTGTCCCCAATTGCCATTTCCGCCCTAAAGCATCTTTCAACATAAAGTCAAGCTTGGGTCCGTAGAATGCAGCTTCACCAAGTACGGTGACTGTTTCGAGACCTTTTTCGGCTGCGGCTTCAATGATTGCTGACTCAGCTTTTTCCCAAACCTCGTCTCCACCAATATATTTCTCAGCTTTTTTTTGGTCTCTCAAAGAAATTTGAGCGGTGTAATCTTTAAATCCAAGCGCTTTGAAAACATACATAACCAAATCGATTACTTTGATGAATTCTTCCTTCACCTGATCCGGTCGACAGAAAATATGCGCATCATCTTGAGTAAAACCCCTAACTCGAGTCAATCCATGCAATTCTCCACTTTGCTCGTAACGATAAACCGTTCCAAATTCCGCATAGCGGATCGGCAGCTCTTT
>JBDNIP010000021.1:0-4170 GCA_041688245.1 Algoriphagus sp. | reverse complement strand
ATTCTGGGCTTTTACTGGCCTTACCTTTGGCAAGGGTTCGGCAATCATCACAAGTTTTATTTTACAGAAAGCAACAATCAGTTACCACTCTAATTTCCTCTGTCTATACTCTGGGAAGCGAACTATGAATTTGAAGTAGTTTAATAACCGTAGGTTTGGCATTAAATCCTCGTAATGACCCGCTAAATCTTTTGCCAAAGGCAAAACCGGTAACAGCCCCGAATGCAGCGCAGCGAAATTCGGGGTAAGATCAGCACAGGAATACACAAGAGTGCCAAGGGCACGATCGGTAATTACCTGCTACCGATAAATCAATCCCATATATATTTCAAGTCATATTCAATTTCGTATTCCTTCAAGGACTTAAGGTTTTTTTGTTTCTAGGGAAAACTGATTCTGACGAAAAAGCAATCAATTTTCGGTAAAATCCGAAAATGGAGAGGGAAAGCTTCGGAAAATGGAAAAAGAGGAATTTTCTGTTCTTGACAGAGGGAATAGTTGTTCTTTGTTTTAAATTCCATTTATAATTCCCTTTTTTAGGGAAACAATACTTGTCAATGAATCCCTTTCCTAAAACTTGGTCGGTCCTTAAATTCTTGAGCATCGCCTTCATTATACTTTCTTGTCAGGAACCATCTGAAGTCCTTTTATCCACAGGTGATGATGGATTTGTTTTTGCCATCGACACGCAGGAGAGTAAGATTACCTATATCGTCATTGACACAAAGGGAGCAGTTATTCCTTATGAGCCGGGCGTAGTGGCCAATATGAGGATCTATCAGGAGAAGAAGTTTGTACAAGAGCAGCGCATCGATGTAGAATTCAGAGGGAAGACCTCGTTTCGACTTTCGGATAAAAAAGGCTTCAACTTCGAATCCATTGATCCTGCGGGTGAAGGGATGGATGTCTCTTTTTTTGGCTTGCCCGAAGAAGAAGACTGGAGGCTGGTTGGTCATGTAGTGAACCTCAATGAGAAATATCTTTGGGATAGATCGATGATCTATAACCATGTGGGCTATGAGCTTTCTCGGAAAATGGGAAAATATGCAAGCAGTGGGAAGTTTGTCGAGTTGGAAGTCAATGGGGAGTATTTGGGGGTTTATTATTTCTGTGAGAAATTGAAAAGAGATTCCAATAGGATTGATATCAAATCGCTTAATGCTACCTCCACCAACCTCAGTGGAGGCTATATTCTAAAGATTGATAAGTCAGATTCCGGACCAGAGCATGATGGGAAACCATTGTCGTATTTCCAAAATAATTGGGATGATGATGCGCGCTATACCGAGCAAAATAGCTTTAGAAGTAAGTATGATATTTTGGGAAATGCCATTGCTTTTTCACCATTTTCCCCACCATATCATCCTCAGCAGTATTTGGAGACTTACTTTACCTATGAGTATCCAAAAGCTGAAAATATTACTCCAGCTCAAAAAAATTACATTGCCAACTATGTCGAGCTATTTGAAAAAGCCTTGCTTCAGGATGATTTTTCCACTTCAGTTCGTACCTACACAGATTATATCGATGTCAATTCATTTGTAGATTACTTTCTGATCAATGAGCTAAGTAGGAATGTAGACGGATATCGATTGAGTACATTCCTTCAAAAAGATCGCGACGGAAAGCTTTCAATGGGTCCAGTTTGGGATATGAATATAGCTTTTGATGAGGGCGGGCGAATTCCAAAAAATGACTGGGTCATTCGATATAATACTTATGTGGACAGAGATCCCTGGATGATTCCGTTCTGGTGGGAACGAATGCTTAAAGATCCGATTTTTAAGGCTGCTGTAAGAAAAAGATGGAATGAGCTTCGTCAAGGTCCTTGGAGTAATTCGTCAGTTCAGCAATTAGTCGATGATGCAGCTACACTGCTGCAATCCAATGGCGCAGTTGAGCGTAACTATGCAAAATGGGATAAGGGAATTGGGGTGAATTATGATCAATCTATTCAAAACCTATCGGGGTACCTCGGTGATCGGCTGAGCTGGATGGACGGGAAGATTGGAGCGTTTTAGTGGATTTTATCGTTATGATCTTTGCAGAAATTAGCTGAAGTGTTCGATAGCTGCTGAGCGAACTTGGACTAAGTACTCTGGGGTTTCATTCGACTGTATCTTGCTAAGCGATCAGAAAATAGCTCTTGGATAAGTGGTGCTGAGGAACTGAAAGGATTTCATTTTATTCCGATAGGAAAGAACTGATTCCAAAAGTAGGTTGAATTAAATAATAGCTCGGGAATCAGTCTTATTTTGGTCTAGAACTTTGAATAAGTACGCTTTCCGATCCTTTTCCCTGCTCATAGCTAAACAGCTCCTCGATCTGTAAGTCAAATAGTCTTGCTAACCGAAAAGCTGTCGGTAAACTTGGATCAAATTTTTCCTTTTCAATAGCATTGATGGTTTGCCGGGATACTCCGATGATTTCAGCCAGGTCTTCCTGAGTCATTCCTCTTTCTGTTCTCAAACCTCTGATTCGATTTTTCATTTATATCGAAGCGTACTAATGATGACTGAGGTAAGATAGGTAAGGCCAATGAACATAACCAACATACTGATTTGAGCATTTTGCTCAATCATATTAGTTGTGTCTAGCAGTGAATAGGTCAATCCAACAACGACAGCCAAACCAAGTGTAATGGCTAGTGATTCGAGGTGAATTTTTTTCTCCAATTCATCAAAATGATTGAATAGATCTCGATTGGCCAGGATCATCAGGACGCCATTGGCTAGGTTGACAAGGATTGCGAAGGTGGTCAAGAAGGGATGATTGTCCCAGATAAACTCAGGTCCAAAGGTTGCGATTGCCATTGTAGCTACCCATGACCAAGTCCAGATAGCTAATTTTTTTACTCTTTTGGTTCGTTCTAATTTCATTGTTTCCATGATATTTATGTAAAGTTAACTTTACAAATGTAAATAAGACTTTACAAAAGTCAAGTTTTATTTACATTTTTTTTCAAAAAAAAGCTTCCACTTGGGAAGCTTGTAACAAGTAGATGGAAATTAAAGTGATTTCATAGCTTGATCTAAAGCTGTGATTTCCTCCCCAATTGGATTATCACCCTCCAATATTTCAAAAATAGAATTTGCAGCGATTTCAGAACCTAACACATCAATCAGTGTGAGGGCTACATTTTCTCTAGAGATTTCTCCTTTTTTATCCAATGATTCTCCGGCTTCTATTCTTCCGGTTGCTGGATTATCGGTAAGCGCACCCGGCATTACGACCGTATAGTCCAGACCACTGGATTTTAAGTATTCGTCTGCTTCTTGCTTGGCCTTGAGGTAATCACGCATCTCCGAATTAGAATCTGGATTGTCTGCTCCCATAGAACTAAGCATCACGAATTTCTGACAATGGTATTTTTTCGCAAAATCTATACTTTTTTTCGCGCCTTCCTGATCTACAGCAATTGTTTTCTCTTTGCCGGTTGACCCTCCTGATCCGGCAGCGAATATCACGCGGTCGATATTTTCAAAGGCATGCTCAAAATCGCCTTCAAGATCTCCGATGACAGTTCGGATTCCTTGATTTTCAAAATTCTCTTTCTGAGATTCCTTACGGATCATCGCTACAGGTCTATAGCCCGGAGAGTCCTCGAGAAGGTTACAGATGATTTTTCCTGTCGAACCATTTGCTCCTATGACTAAAATGCTTTGAATCTCTTGCTTCGTGATTTCTTGAGTTTTGAAGAAAAATTTCAAGAAGGCTGCCAAGCATCTGTCGGATTATGAATGAGAAGATTTGAAAGAAAAGCTTTTGGGTTTTGAAAGATAAGTAAGGCACTCGATCACTCTCGTGCTTTTCTAAAGGAGACCGGGTTATCCTTTAAATATTTTTCCAAAAACCAGATTTCTATTAGGATAAAAAGTGGTGCTGATAATGAATAAAAATCTTAATAAAGCAAGCTTAAATTTTGTAAAAGGGGATCAGTTAAAATTGCTTATTAGAAGCAATAGGGCCTATTTCTGGCTTCTTGGCTACGGAAGTTAAATCCGAATTCCTTTCAAATAAAACCTTAATGAGAAGTGTCTAAAAGTCGAGAAACCATGATCCCTGATTGGGATTTGTTTCCAGCCAGATACTCGCTGAGGGGAAGGGTGGAGATCTCTACTTCCTTATTTTTGGAGCTTGCATGCAGGAGATGAATGCGTCCATTTTTTT
>JBDNIP010000215.1:0-1422 GCA_041688245.1 Algoriphagus sp. | reverse complement strand
TGGGCAAAGCTGACATTTTCATCAGCGGTGGCTCAGAAGCAGCAATTACCGAAGCAGGTATTGGGGGATTTAATGCAATGAAAGCCCTTTCCCAACGAAACGATTCCCCTGAAACTGCGTCAAGGCCATTTGACCAGGGAAGAGATGGTTTTGTATTAGGTGAAGGAGCTGGAGCGTTGATCTTAGAAGAATATGAGCATGCAAAGGCACGTGGAGCCAAAATCTATGCAGAGCTTGTCGGCGGTGGAATGACTGCTGACGCACACCATATTACAGCTCCTCACCCTGAAGGTTTGGGTGCTAGTGACGTAATGAAAATCGCCTTGGAGGATGCTAACCTTACACCCGAGGACATCGATTATATCAATGTGCACGGTACCTCCACTCCGCTTGGTGATGTAGGCGAGATAAAAGCAATTCAGCAAGTCTTTGGCGATCATGCGTACAACATGAATATTAGCAGTACAAAATCAATGACTGGTCATCTATTGGGAGCAGCTGGGGCAATTGAAGCTATCGCTTGTATCTATGCCATGAACCATAGCTTGGTTCCTCCTACCATCAACCATTTCACGGATGATGATAACTTTGATCCAAAGTTAAATTTGACTTTCAACAAAGCGCAAAAAAAAGAAATTAACTATGCTCTTAGCAATACTTTTGGATTTGGAGGACATAACTGCTCTGTAATATTCAAGAAATATAATTGATTTAAGTTTTGAAACTGCTTCAAAGACTCGGGATTCAATTTCTCTTCTTAAGCGAAAAAGACAGAAGGCTTGCTTCCTCCATCAACATGATGATTGGTAGCAAGCCTTTTAATTTGACTGTTTACAAACTTTCCCTAACCCCTTCAGGACTGGGTGAAGAAACCAGCAAAGGTTTCAGGATTTCAAATGAGCGTCTTGAATTTCTTGGTGATGCAGTCTTAGGATCTGTGGTTGCTGAATACTTATTTCTCAAATATCCCTATCGAGATGAGGGCTTCCTTACCGAAACCAGATCGAAATTGGTCAACCGGGAGAATCTAAACTCTACCGGTCAAAAGATTGGGTTGAAAAAAATCCTTACTCATGAAATTGGTGAACGAAGTTTCACCGGAAACAAGTCGCTCTACGGAGATATTCTTGAGGCGTTTATTGGAGCGGTCTATTTAGATAAAGGTTATTCTTTTACAAAATCATTCATTCTGACTAGGATCTTAACCCATATGGACTTGGATGATATGATAGCCACAACGACGAATTATAAAAGTAAAATCATCGAATGGTCTCAGAAAACAAACAAACCTATAGAATATGAAGTAGTAGCAATTCATGGAAACCAGCGATACAAAGAATTTATCGTTGCCCTACAGGTAGCACAGGTAGAAATAGCCCAAGGAAAAGGCTCTACCAAGAAAAAAGCCGAACAAGAGGCATC
>JBDNIP010000214.1:0-1050 GCA_041688245.1 Algoriphagus sp. | reverse complement strand
TCCTTTTTCAAGAAATGGAGCTTTCACTATTAGTGGCACTTTCAAGCCTCGGTCATAAAGTTCTCGCTTAGCATAAGGCATGCCGTCCCCATGATCTCCATAGAAAAAGATGATCGTATTCTCATAGAGTTCATCTTCTTTGAGCTGCTTTATAATCTCACCGACTTGCATATCCATCCGCATGGCGTTGGTAATGAATCTTGCCATCACCGCCCGGCTGATGGAATCGTCTGGATAATATGGCGGAATATGGACGTCCGCAGGATCCACCAAAAGGGGTTCGTATGCTCGTGCCCATACTTGGGATTCGTGGGAAATGATAAAATTGAAAATGGAGAAAAAGGGCTGTTTTGGATCTTTTCGATTTCGCCAATGCGCTTTGTTGCTACTTTCATCCCACATGGTCACCGGGCCTTTAAACTGGTAATCTTCCTTAGAATTATTACTGGTATAATATCCAGCCATCCGAAGGAGCTCTGGATACGTTTTCATGTTCTCAGGAATAACAGCCGAATACGATTGATGCCCGGGAGGATAGGCGTCTAAAGCATTCTTGGACATTCCTAGGGTGCGCATATGCATAGCTCCGATGGAAGTCTGGTAGGCCCCTGTGATCAGGGCCGCTCTACTTGGCGCACAGACTCCCGCAGTTGAATAGGCATGGGTAAAAAAAATCCCATCTGCTGCCAATGAATCTAAGTTTGGGGAGCTTCCTCCAGTCCCGCCATAAACTCCCAAATGCTGGGGCGAAAGATCTTCCGCCACAAGCCAGACGATATTTGGTTGGACGGGATAATCTTTTGCGAGAGTTCTTGAAGGTTCATCTTGAAAAGAGAAAAGTAATAGGGCACTCAAAATAACGAGCAATGAGCGGTTGAAAATCAGGTTCTTCATGTGGGTTGAATTGGGCTTCAACCTTAAGTTATCCCTTTTTCCATAATTTCCGGAATTGAGGTCAGCAAGGAGGAAATTTCGTATTTTCACTTATCCCAGAAAAACCTTTATGAAAATCGCCCTCCTCTATTTCACAATTCTCCTTAGTGTAATCCC
>JBDNIP010000213.1:0-6216 GCA_041688245.1 Algoriphagus sp. | reverse complement strand
GCTCCAGGAAAATGTCTGCACTCACTGTGAATCACTGATCCATCAGCATAGGTGAAGGACACTATGTGATGATCAAAAATTTCCCCATTCTCTTTACTAGTTCTAACCTGTCTTCCCCCAGTTCCCTCAGCCTTCACGGGATAGCCTTGCTTCACCCAATTAGCCACGTCAATATTATGGACATGTTGCTCAGTGATATGATCTCCACATAGCCAATTGAAATAATACCAATTCCGCATCTGATATTCCATCTCAGTTTGACCGGGCTTCCTCTCCTTCACCCATACTCCACCATCATTCCAATATACCTGGCCACCTGTAATATCACCGATAGCTCCCTCATGAATTCTTTTGATCGTCTCGCGATAATTATTTTGATAATGACGCTGCAAGCCAACCACTACGTTAAGTTTCTTAGCCTTTGCCTCTTCTGCAGCTTTCAGGACTCTTCTGATTCCAGCAGCGTCTGTGGCTACTGGCTTTTCCATAAAAATCTGCTTGCCTTGCTTTACTGCTTCTTCAAAGTGCATCGGCCTAAATCCTGGAGGTGTTGCCAAAATCACAACATCTGCCGCTGCTATTGCTGCTTTATAGCCTTCAAAACCCGTTAGTTTCATCTCATCATCCACAGCTACTTTGGACGCTCCGTATTTATCTAAAATCAATTTGTGACTGCTGTCCAATCGATCTCGGAAGGCATCAGCCATCGCAACCAATTTGATTGGGTGTCCTGTTTCCATCGCTTGAAATACAGCTCCTGTCCCTCTACCGCCACAGCCAATGACCGCAAGTTTTAGTTCGTTAGCTGGAGCAGCGTAAGCTCCGGGTAAAATAAAAGGGGATGCCAAAACTCCACCCGTCATTAGGGCTCCAGTTTTGATAAAGTCTCTTCGGGAATTGAGATTTTTCATAATTAGGTCATTTTAGATTTAATAATCAGTAATTGGACTTTGGGTATAATATACATTAATCTCTTCAGGGGAAGGGAGATTCAATGGTCTCACTAATCTCAGTCCTAAAAAGGGAGCTTCAGGAAACCACCATTGACTTTTAGGAATTTGAGGGTCAATTCGCTTCCAATCTGGGGAGCTACGAAATCTCTTGGTAGCGCTCAGCTCATCCGAACCTGTCGCAAAACTTCCTCCACGCACCACTCTAGAATAGAGTTTCAAAGGAGGGTTTTTAGGATTTGAACTTTCTGTTTTTTTATAAAATTCTGGATCATATTGATCATACGTCCATTCTAGCACATTACCATAAATATCAAAAAGTCCCCATGGATTAGGTTTTTTCGTACCAACTTTTTGGGTGGATTCTTTGGAGTTTTCACTGATCCAAGCATATTCCTGAAGCACGGCAGGATCGTCTCCGAAAAAGAATCTTGTATCCGAACCAGCTTTTGCAGCATATTCCCACTCCGCTTCTGTCGGAAGTCTATAGAAAATCCCTGTTTTCAAATAAAGCCAATGGCAATATTGAATCGCTCCATATTGGGTCATCCCCACCGCGGGCTTGCCCTCTTTTCCCATTCCAAAGGTCATGTCCAAATACGGTAAACTGGGACGAGACAAGCCATCAACTCGAACACCAATTGGCTCTTCTGAGATTGCCAATTCATAATTTTTATCCAAGAAAAGCTCAAACGCATCCCAAGTAACTTCATGGGTAGCCATCCAGAAAGGGTCAATTGTTACTTCATGAACAGGTTTTTCATCCAGGTTTTTTGAGTCATCATTACCCATTCTGAAAGTCCCTTCTTGAATCGGTGTCAAATCAAACATGACTTGAGTTCCGGGAATCTTCTGAGTATATGATTCAAAATTGGAATCATTTTCATCAAAACTCATGAGCATCACAACACCAATCGCAAGGTATTTTGTATTTGTGTTACACATATTGGATATAAAATTCTTTAATTTCAAGGTATTAGAATCAAGTTTGAAAATTAGTGTGTTTGTGATGGATGGGGTGAATAAATGATAACTGTAGATTCATCCAAATATATAAATATCAGCGCTTTGTCTACTATAATTTTACGCGCATTTCCATTAAGTTTCAAGCCACTTTGAGCGTTAGTTGAATTGGAAAATTGCCCTTTACCATTCCCAAGCAATACAACACCGTGGTTTGCGTCATATTTACCAAAATATAACTTACTGTAGTCAATATTTCCTGAAAGTATCATATCTAAATTTCCGTCACCATTGACATCTACGGCTTCTGAAGCAAATACGGGAGAGAACTGGGCTTGTACCGGTAAAGCTTTTGCCATAAATTTTCCCTCAGCATTCCTCACAAAATAAGTAGTTTCAAGTCGGTTTATGAGAATGGAACCTACGTCTTTACGCTCTGACGTGGTAAATAGTTCGTCCATTTTTACATTTGAAAAAGACTTAAAGTCCAAGTATCTTTTCTTCAGGAAAAGTACTTGACCCAGTATTTCGTCTCTGCTGGCAGCAGGATATTTTTCACCTTGACTATAATATCCTAAGAAGGCATCTACAGATCCGTTTGAGTCAAAATCTTTGTAGAGTATTTCTGCGGGCTGAGCATTACTGGCTTTGATTTGGGAGTTCGTCCCTAGATTACCTGCCAGAATTTCCATATTTCCATCACCATCCCAATCGGCTAGCGTCAGATCGTTCCAAAAACCAAATTCATGTCTTTCAAAGAATTCGAGGGTAGTCTCCTTCCATTGATTCTCCTGAAAAGAGAAGACTTGTATCGGCATTGCCTCCCCCATTACAATCAATTCCGGCTTGCCATCTTGGTTTAGATCTGCTATACCCGAATCAGTCAACATCCCAAGGTTAATAAGCGTGGGTGCAAGTTGCTTCGTCTGATCAGTGAACTTTCCCTTACCGTCGTTGATCCATAGCTTGCCTCCAGAGGAAGTTGGAAACTGGCCTGGATTTATCCTAGCTCCTACAAATAAGTCTGGAGTTCCATCAAAATTGAAATCTGCGACTTGTACTGTGCCGGTAGGAAAGTACTCACTGGGTAAAGCTTCAGAAGATAAAGTGAAATTACCTTTTCCATCATTAAGATACAGTCGATCGCGAAGAGACTCATCACCTAAGTTGAATTCATATATGCCGCCACTTGCCACGTATATATCCAAATATCCATCCATGTTTGCGTCAAAAGCTATGGCATCCGAATCTTCAGAGGTGGCCGCCGATGTAAATGCACTAGTTTTTAACTTGACAAACTTGCCGGTTGACCTTTGCATATAAAGAGACGCCGTTGCATTTGATCCAGCACCAATAAATAAATCCTCTAATCCATCTCCTGTAAAATCTGCTACGACCATAGCCTTTCCATTTCCAGATATGGGGTTGATCAGCAAAGGCTGTCTTTTGTAATCATTGTACAATCTTCCTTTTTCAGTGGTTAGTTCTGCTTTTTTTGTCAGTAAAAAATCTGTCGGAGCTACTCTGGGAGTAGAATTATTTATTGCCTCATTTTCATTTAATTGGACAGTCTGATTAGTAGCAACTCCAACTTTTTTGGTAATCTTACCACCAGGCCAAGTGACTACTAGGGAGTCTATCTCAGTGATGTCACCCAGACCAAAGTGTAGCGCGGTCGATACGGAGGATTGGTAGCCTCGATAGGGATTTTGCTCCAAAACCTGATTAGTAGAACCCGTAAAAAGCTGAACTTTGGCTCCAAGTGCGAAAGAGTTACTGTTTGAACCAGAAAGCTGCACCTTCAGGTAGGTATTAGCTTTTAATTGAGCAGCCTGATTCTCGTAGATAAAAGCGGTGGAGTTAATATTATTGACGATCAGATCCAGATCGCCATCATTGTCGAGATCACTGTAAGCGGCACCGCTACTAGTTGCGGGATGATTCAGCCCCCAAGCATTGGTTTTATTTTCAAAAGTCAAGTCTGTTTTATTGTTGAAGATATAATTGGTCAAATTAGAAGAAGGCATATTTTTTACCATTTCCAGCAAATCCTCTCGCTTGAGTTTGCCTCCCGACATGCGTACATAATTGTCCATATATTTCAGAAAGTCCTGATTGTTATAATCCCTCAGATAACCGTTAGTAACGAAGAGGTCTTTCCAACCGTCATTATCAAAATCAGCGAAAAGAGATGACCAACTCCAATCGGTATTGGATACTCCTGCCAGCTGTCCTATTTCCTGAAAAGTCCCATCACCCGAGTTCACATGGAGCATGTTTCTCATGTATTGATGGTGAAAACCCTTATTTATATTTAATTCGAACAGCTCAAAATTATCAGGAGCGAGGAGAAGTTTTTTTCTTTGATTATCCTCAGGGAGCATATCCAAGGTGAAGATATCCTGTAAGCCGTCGTTATTAAAATCAGCGATATCATTGCCCATGGAGAAATGGGAGGTATGACCCAAGCGAGCTAGGATCTCATCTTCAAACGTTCCATTCTTCTGATTGATGTACAAGTAGTCCGGCATAGAGTAATCACTGCCTATGTAAATATCCGGCCAGCCATCCTGATTTATATCTGCCACTGCCACGCCAAGTCCATAGGAAAGACTAGAGCTAGATATTCCTGCATTTTGGGTGATCTCCACAAACTTTCCATTTTTATTTTCAAAAAGTTGAGAGCCTGCCTCATGCTTTTCTTTTAACAATACTTTGGTCAAATTCACATCCTGATTTTGGATGGACTTGGTATTATGATTCAGTATAAAAAGATCTAAATCTCCATCTAGGTCAAAGTCAAAGAAACTTGCTGAAGTGCTTGGTGCACTGGATGCTATTCCATATTCTTCAGCCATTTCTTGAAAAAGCGGTATGCCGTTTTCATCATTCCCCAGGTTTACAAAAAGTTGATTGGTTCGTTTCTCGGGTGGCACATTCCCTGAGTAACACTGATAAATGTCTAATTTTTTGTCACCATTTATATCGACAAATACGACTCCGGTCTTCCAGGGACCAGATCTTCCGATAGCTCCTGAAGCTAGGGCGATTTCTTTGAATTTGAGCTCACCCAGATTCAGGTAAAGCTGGTTGCCACTTACATTGGCAGAAAAATAAATATCTTCCAATCCATCCCCATTTAGATCTCCTACGGCCACCCCCCCACCATTATATAGGTATTCGTACATCAGTACGTTGAGATTTAAGGTTTCTTGAATAACATTAGAAAAAGTTATTCCTGACTCTTCGGAAGTCAAAAGTCTGAAGAGAGGTGTAGAAGTGGGTAATAATGGGTTTTCCGCCTGGCTCGACCTGTTTGAATCTAAACAGGACATCACCAAAAAACTTAGACTCACTAGTGAAACGAGATTTCGGATGTTCATATATTAAAATAAGCTAAGCCACCCCAAGGGGATGGCTTAGCTTAAGAATTAAGTAAAACTAGATTTAATCGTATCCAGGATTTTGGATCAATTTGGTATTTCTATTCAGTTCATCACGAAGAATTGGAGTGAAGTAGATTTTATCCAACCAAATTCTATTCTCTTTTCCTGGATCTATAGGAACTACTTTATAGACGTAGCTGAAGCTAGTTGGATCATATCTGTAAACTGCAACAGTAGCACCTGGCTTCAATGTACCTGTAATATTAATGGTATTCGCTTTTCTACCGATAGTCTCATCAGCTATCATCCAGCGGCGAACATCATGATACCTTTGCTCTTCATATGCCATCTCAATTCGTCTCTCATTTCTATACGCTTCCTTCAAAGCGTCTCCTTTGGAAGAGATAGCTTGCTGTCCAACTCTAAATCTGATTTGGTTCAACCAAGCTGTTGCCTCTGCTTCCTGACCGAGCTCAATAGAAGCTTCTACGTAGTTTAACACTGCTTCAGTATATCTCAATATAGGCCATGGAACTTCCTGCCAAGTATTTTGATCTACGATTACTGGATCTGGATCTATGAATTTTCTTGTGTAATAACCCGTATAGCTTCCATTCCAATCTTCTATAGAACTGTTTCTAGTATCTAGTCCAAAGTGGCGTGCTTTTCCAGTCGCAGTTGTCACCTCATAGGTACCTGACTGTATCTGTCCCAGTGGATCCTTTGGCTTGTCTGCGTTTGCTCTTGGCTTCCATTGTGCACCATCGTATAGGATTGAAGCATAGAAGCGCGCATCCCGCTTTTCATAAGGAGCGGCAGCATGTTCAGGGTTTGACCAGTCAAACTTGGTACCATCCATCATTTCATAATCATCTACTAGCAGCTGAACAGGACTGTTTCCAGCCCAATTGTTATAG
>JBDNIP010000212.1:0-5894 GCA_041688245.1 Algoriphagus sp. | reverse complement strand
TGAAGACAAATTAAGACAGTGTACTTGTTGTGGGCATACATCAGGTCTTGATGATCGCTTGGTTTCTCTCGGTACTTGCTCAAGACTTTGTCTTTCTTCTTTTCGGAGCATTCCAAGCCGATGAAAGTCGCTTGATCTTTCAGACTTATTGGACCAACTACTTTTAGTGATTCTACAGGGATATCTTTCAAAACTTTTGAAAATAACTAATAAGCAGACCCATTCTCTGCCGTTTTCTGGAAAATCAACTCCTGTTTATCAATTGAAATGAGATTTTCTTCACGTAAATTGAAAGTACTTTGATTCAATATTCATCTATTTATTCATGATCATTGCTGATCCGCTCGGTAAAATCAACTGTAGAAACTCTGCCAGATCTACCAGAAGCATCAAAAATCGCAGCTTTTACAGTTCCCTGTCTGGGAAATGGAGCTTTGTAGATCACTGAGGTCAGATTGGGTTCTGATCCATCTAAGGAATACCTGATCTCCATACCGGGTAATTCACTATTGAGGTAAATCAAACCATTGTCGCTTCTGATACCGGGAATTGGGATTCGGAAGTTGAATCCCTTGCGAGTCACGGCTAGCCGTGACAGTTCTCTTTGTGATACCACATTTGAAAAAACATTCCATTCTATCACTCTTTGAGCTTTCATAGCAGTCTCTTGATCGGGCTGAGACCAAGCTGGATCCCCATTCCAAGCACGCTCTACATAGCCCAGCATTTTAGGAAACAGATAATATTCCATCATCTCACCAGTTCGTATCGTCTCGGTCCAAAGTTGACCCTGAACCCCTAATATATTTTGCTTTCCTAGTTCACTAAGCGGTGTAAATCGCTCCTTAGCTTGATCCCAATCCCAAAGTGCGCCTTCCATAGTTTGGTCGTGTGACAGGTATAGTTTTCCTGGTACAGCCTTCCAACTTTGATACAGATCCGATACTCCAGACCAAGTATGGCCACGCTCCTCTGGATCAAAGTTGTACGCAAGATCAAAATAAAAATTCGAACTTGGGCTCAAGACTACCGGAAAACCTGCATTGGCCAATCGATACGCCATATCCTCGCCTCCCCAACCCGCTACGGCATTCCAGGCATAGAGATTCCACCCTTTTGCCGCAAAGTCCACATTCGGGATGACTAGTTCCTTGCCATTGGATTCGATGTGACTTTGTCCTACCTCCTCCCAGCCTGCCATCTTCAGACCCTCAGATTCGATGAGTTCAGATAGTCTTACTTTCAGATAATCACCCAGCTGCTCTTGAGAAATGCTTGGATTAGTTCTCAAAAACTCTTCACAAATCGGAGATGCTGTCCAAACTCCTTTTGGGACTTCATCGCCTCCTGTATGCCATACTTGGAGTGTCGCACCCGCATTTGTATACATTGCCTTTATTTCATGGATCACTTTTCGATAAAAATCATAAGTGGATTCCTTACAGATACAGACCGTATTATCCCTGAAGTTTTGTGCCGAAAGATAGCGTGACTGATCGTCTGGGTCGGCCAATCGATATTGAGCGGCAAGCGCTTCTTTGCCATCTTGCATCAGACGATGGTAGCGGTATTCCATTGCTTTGATCGCAGCACGGGAGTGCGCTGGCATCCCAAACTCCGGAATCACTGCAATATGATGCTCGTTGGCGTAAGTTAAAATCTCCTCAAAATCTGCCTTCGAGTAAAATCCAGATCCTCGACTACCTGGTATAGATTCTGAGCCAGATGCATAAAATGGCCACTGCATCGACTGCTCATCTTCAGAAAATCCTCTTTTGGCTCCGTATTCGGTCAACTCTGACAATCCCGGTATTTCGATTCGCCAGCCTTCATCGTTGACCATCTGAAAATGAAAAGTATTCAACTTATACATAGCCATTAGATCCAATACTCTGAAAATTTGTGCCTTGGGTAAAAAATTTCTTGCTACATCAAGGAAAAATCCCCGATATCCGAAAGTCGGAGCATCTTTGATTTTGATTTGGGGAAAGGAAATGACTTTAGCTTTATCCGCTCGATCTTGAATGACCAAAAGTGCCAATAAGGATTGTACCCCATAAAAAGCCCCTTTTGGAGTAGATGCAATAATTCGGATGGCGCTTTGATCAATTTCAAGTTCATATCCCTCCACGCTGATTCCTACTTTTTTATAAATCAGGATTTGCGGATTTTCCGGATCAAGTTCAATCGATCCTTCAAATACTTTTAACAAGCTTTCCTTCAAGAAAAGACCTGTTTCCATAAACTCTGAATCCACCTTTAGATTGATTTTTTTTTCAAAAGTCAACTCATTTTCTCCATAAGAATACCGCTTGGGAATGGGAAGGAAAGGTGGTGTTTGATCGGAATTCAATACCGAAATCGACTCGTTTTTCAGATATATAGACTCCGGAGAAGGAATTGGCATATTGGTTCCTTTTGCCATTTCCTGAAGATTCTCCGATGAAAGTAACGCCGATTGGTACGATTCCACCTCGAAAGCATCTCCAGCTTTTTTCTGAAAAATAAGTCCCTCTGGAGCATGGCTGTTTTTGAGAAAACCATCTTGAGCTCGATAGGAGACAGTGAGACTTTCTCCGGGAAGAATAGCCAAGGTTTCCTCATTACTTTTCAAAACAAAAAAATCCCCCGCCAAATGCACGATTTCAAATCCCTCAGTTTGCATTTGAGGATGGATCGAAAGGAATACAGTATTAAAGTAAAGCTTCCAACCTGGTTCCAATTGCTGATTCGAATCATTTTGGATTTTAAACGAAGCCAGATGGTTAGCGGGAAATTTCAACTGGTTTTCAGCCAGATTCCAAGTGATGCTCACTTGAGCTGAGCTGGTGAGACTGTAGAGTAGTACGATTACTAATAAACTGTTTTTCATTTTAATGATTTTTTGAGCTGAAGTTTTGGAAATCGATTTTGTTTCTGAAAGATTCTAATTTGACTCAAACACAGGAAAATTCCAGCTAAAAATTGATTTTAACTATCTAGTACATTTTCATTACCCAGTATCGTCTTGCGTTTGATCCCTTCATCAATATAAAATGAATCTATTTAAGAGTGAAACAGGATAAAATTTTATCCTAAATTGAAAATTAAATTTCCGTCCAATCCCATTTCAAATGATCCAACCCACCATTCAAACATCACTAAGCGAAAGATATCTTGCACTTGACGTCCTTCGAGGAATGACCATCGCATTCATGATCATCGTCAATACGCCTGGAAGTTGGTCCTCGCTATATGCTCCACTTGCGCATGCAGATTGGCATGGATTCACTGTGACTGATCTAGTTTTTCCGACTTTTCTATTTGTGGTTGGAAATGCCATGAGCTTTGCCATGAAGCGATTGGGAGAGATGTCTGCCAGTGATTTCTTTAAAAAAGTGGGGAAGAGAACACTTTTAATCTTTCTTATTGGTTGGCTTTTGAATGCTTTCCCTTTTTTTGATTATAATGAAGCTGGAAAGATGGCATTTATCGATTTGACCGAAGTACGCCTATTTGGTGTGTTGCAGCGGATCGCTTTAGCTTATTTCTTTGGTGCCTTAGTGTTATACCTTGGGGGACCAAAGTTGGGCTGGATATTTTCAGGAATTGCGCTTCTAGGCTACTGGGCGATTCTTTACTTTTTTGGTGATGGGGCAGATCCCTATGGTTTGGAAACCAACGCAGCCATCAAACTCGATTTAATAGTAGTCGGAGCAGAGCGAATGTACACTGGAGAGGGAATACCTTTTGATCCAGAAGGTATTCTAAGTACGCTCCCTTCTATAGTCAATGTACTAGCAGGTTACCTAGCAGGAGTTTTCATTCAAAAGAATGGAAACAGCTTTAAAACAATCGGAACTTTATTGACCTGGTCTATTGGACTAGTGATTCTCAGCTCCGTCTGGGATATTGTATTTCCCATAAATAAGAAAATCTGGACCAGCTCCTATGTGCTGCACACCGTGGGAAGAGACTTGTTGATCCTAGCAATTTTGATCTGGCTTATTGAGATCCGCAACTGGAAAGGCTGGACTTATTTCTTCGAAGTTTTTGGTCGAAATCCTTTAATACTTTATGTTGCTTCAGGAATTGTAATTTCTATTATTTCCATGATTCCAATTGGAGAATCTAGCTTAGAAGGATTTATCTACGAAACATTATTCACCAGTTGGTTAAGTCCAAAGCTGGCTTCATTCTTATTTGCTATCTGCTATATGTTGGTCATTTGGATGATTGGTCTGTGGATGGACCGAAGAAAAATATACATTAAAGTCTAAACTTGATCCCACGATTTACAGAACTTTACTACACTCTTTTTAAATTAATATGTACGTCCGCAATTGCACCGGTAAAAATCAAAAAGTAGCTTAATATAGGGTAAACACTAACATTACCGGTAATTCTTCCGACGGCTATCAGAACCTCATCGGCTTGCCTCGCCGTGGCGGGCCTGCCTGCAAGTTGAGCCAAGAAAATTAGGTCACTTGCATAATTGCGAATAATCACAAATCGATTTATCTTTTTATTTAAATCCAAATTTTTATGAAACTGAAAATTGCAGTTTACAATGTCGAATGGATGCGAAATCTATTTGAAGCGGACGGAAGTCCAACCACGACTGGTAAGGATGGTGAACGGAGCAGACAACTTGCGGAAATCATTGATGCCATGGACCCTGACTTTATGGGAATTGTGGAAGGCCCCAACACACTAGTCAGTGGAGCAAAAACAGCTTCGGCTCAATTGGAAAATTGGACTCAGCATTTTCTTCCTTCCAAAGTTTATAAAGGAATCCATGGCTTTCCCTCTGCCGGGCAGCAGGAACTCAGTGCGATCTACAAACCAGACAAATTCAAGGTGCACTTCACACCCGTCACAGCGCTAGGCAAGCGTTTTGATGAGCCTTTTCTAGTAGATACTACTAACCGACTGATCAAAGAGCAATACGAGCATTACCGACCCCCATTGGAGTTGAGCCTTTTGACTATTGAGGATCAGTTTGTCTCCAGAGTCATTGTAGCACATACCAAATCCAAGGGAATCTTTGATATGGTGGATTATGCAAGGTTCGAGCAGATTTCGGCCAGAGATCGATTGAAGCTATTTGCGGAGTGTATGTCTATCCGAGAGCGATGTGATACTTACCTCCTCAAAGGACAACAAGTCATCGTCATGGGTGATATCAACGATGGCTTCGACTTAGATTTTTACGAAAATAAATTCAGTAAAAGTGCCGTTGAAATCCTTTTAGGGGATACTTGGTATCCCGAGTTGATTTTAAAATCAGTTCTCCCCAAACCCAAGTTGGGTTCGTATGGATACACTCCCAACTCCAGCAGATACAAAGACCGGATCACAGGCGATAAGATCAATGTGTTGATCGATCATATTCTAGTCAGTCAAGGACTCAACATTTCAAACGGGAAAGTATGGAATCCTTACTTGGAAAAAGACAATCCAGTAATTCAGGGACTTAAGACCCAATTGATAAATGGCTCAGATCACTTTCCCCTGATGATGGAACTTGATTTGTAAACTTGAGAAATATGGAAAGACGCGGCACAGACTATGATCGCAAATACGGAAAAGAACTCAGGTAAAACGCCAGATCAATGGATCGAAATAGTTCAAAAAGAAGGTTTTCAAAAGTATGGGGAAATCGTAAAGTTCTTAAAGGAAAATCGCGTATCACCTATGGTTTTGCGCAAAAACTGCCTGAACGCATAAAAATATAAGTGTTGCCAAGTATAATTCTTTTCATTTCTCTTACTTATCAAGATTATTTTTAACTAGCATCAGAAGTAAAAGATGAAATTTAGACTCATAAACCTCATTTAGATTAATTTTAAATAAATAGCCATCCTTTCTGTAAGCTAAATAAAAGGGAAAAATTAACTGACTTAGATATGCTT
>JBDNIP010000211.1:0-5394 GCA_041688245.1 Algoriphagus sp. | reverse complement strand
CTTCTGATATTGATTTGACACTTGTGGGGAAACATATCAATCTGACGCAACTCAATGAAATTGAAGATCAATTGGATGATCTGTATTTGCCTTATAAAACTGATTTATCCATTTTTGACCAAATCGAAAGTTCTGATTTCTTTGATCATATAAAACGAGTCGGGCAAGAATTTTATAAGTCAAACTAATATCCCAGCATACCTAATAAATTTATTTAAAAAAACTCAATACCTATGGAAAGCCCACACAAAACCACCTTTCAGTTTATCAGTGAACCATCAGATATCAATTTTGGAGGAAAAGTACACGGTGGATCAGTAATGAAATGGATTGATCAAGCGGCATATACCTGCGCGAGAACTTGGGCGGAAAGCTACTGCGTAACAGTTTACGTAGGTGGAATCCGGTTTTATAAACCAATCAGTATAGGCGAAGTCATCAAAGTTGAATGCGCAGTGGTTCATACAGGTTCGTCTAGTATTCATATCATGGTTGAGGTTTATTCTAGAGATTTCTCCGAATATGTTTTCGAAAAAAAAACCCACTGCATCATCATCTTTGTGGCTATGGATGAAAATGGATCACCTAAGAGGGTAAAACCATGGGTTCCTCAAACCGTTCAAGAAAAGCATTTGCAAGAATATGCTATGCGTTTGAAAGAACTACGGGAAAATATCCACGAAGAAATGAAACCTTATTTCAATGAGTGATTTCTACTTCATGACATTCTGAGCTTTTTTAACCGTAAAGGTCTCTGAGGTTAACCAAAGACCACAAATCAATAAAAAAGTTAATCAAACCACTTTGGAGATATTTCAAAACTTTGAATTATGTATATCTGCATTTGCACCAGGAAGAATCAAAAAGCAGCTTAATACAAAGTAAATACCAGCAGTACTGGTATTTATTCCGATGGCTATCCGAACGTTATCGGCCTGCCTCGCCGTGGTGGGCCTGCCTACCAGTTGAGCAAAGAAAATTAGGTTAAGGCATACTTGCCGATACTCATAATTTTAAATTAAATTTTTCTGATTCTTTAAACTTTGGATTAGTTTTTACAATTCTTCACAGATATCCCAGAGACAAGTTTCCTAGTTGTGAAATCGGATCAGTCTGCCTTCTTTGGAAGAATCTTCTTGACCAGATTGACTCCCAAAAGCACTACAGCTCCAACCACCAAACCAAGCAGTAGCTCCTTGATAATCGAAGGCCAATTTGGGACTAGGTGGTGAAAGAATTCTATATCATGAGAAAAAATTCCACCGGAAACTAAAAGTAAAGCGATGGTACCGATTACACTCATACTCTTGATAATCTTTGGTAGCGCGCCCACCAAAATACGTCCCACTTTATCTGAAAAGCTGTTCTCTTCCTCATTGAGATTGATCAATTTCACCCCAAACTCATCCATCCGAACAATCACAGCCACAATACCATAAACACCAACCGTCGCCAAAATCGCAATAATCGACACGACTGCGATTTGGGTGGAAATGGGTTTTTCGATCACTGTACCAAGCGCGATAATGATAATTTCCAACGAAAGAATGAAATCAGTTACAATCGCTGATTTCACTTTCGCCTTTTCAGCTGACACAATCCCTTCAGCTGTCAAGTCCTCTACGGAGGTCACTGCCGCAGAATGCTCGTGAGGAAAGAAATATTCATAGATCTTTTCGGCTCCTTCATAAGCGAGATAAAGTCCTCCCAAAACCAGAACGATCGTAACTGCCGTCGGCAGAAATGCACTCAACAGAAATACAAAAGGTAGAATAATCAGCTTATTTAGAAGAGAGCCTTTGGTGATGGCCCAGAGTACCGGAATCTCCCGATCTGTGACGAAACCTGAAGCCTTTTCTGCGTTTACTGCTAGGTCATCTCCCAGAATTCCGGCGGTCTTTTTTGCAGCCACCTTACTCATCACTGCTACATCGTCCATTACGGCAGCGATATCATCTAAAAGCACGAAAAATCCTGAAGCCATAAGTAAAGTCTGAAAGAAATAATTGAGTTGAAATTCGGATGCGAAGATAGCGCAGAACTAGGATCGTATCAAAATGAAATCTTCTAGAAAATTTAAATCTTCAACCGCTTAGAGGTCTAATCAACAGTCCTTCAGAGTTACAAGTTTCTTCTATTTTTTTGCCGCGCGCTTAAAAATAAGATTAACCCTGCTACCACTAGAAAAAGACCTGTATAAACACCATTGAATATATCCAGCCATCTTATTGTATTAAAAAGTGTTCCAACCGTAAATAAAAGTGGACCTGAGATCAGAAGAGTAATGCATAATATTTTCATAGGATTGCTCCTACTTCCGTGTAGAAAATTAATTTTCAACAAATTAGTTCAGAACCTTGAAATCAATTCGAATCCCATTATTTTTCAATCTTTTTGATAAAAAGATGCTCCACATAAAACTGCCAATCACTAAAGTTTCTGGCCTGATTTGCCAAATGATGATGGTGATCTTGATCTAATATGTAATCAGCAGGCTTATTCAGCTGTCTGGTCTTTCCATAGACTTCCTCCAGATTCGATTGAATAGCTGTCCATTCAGCGGCCATCCCCTTCAGCTTTTGCTTAGCCATCGCTCTTTTTTCTCCAGATGGATCATCCAACTCTGCCAAAGTGATCAATGCCCGATTAGAAAACTGCAGAGCCTGTGCTACCTGCTCATAGATCTCCAGCGTATAAATATTTCGCTTCGCAAGTTTTTTAGACTCCCCTATTCGTTCCAAAGCCTCCTTTACTTGAGCGAGGTTTTCTTCTGCTTTGGCAACTCTTTCCCCATATTTGGCAATCCATTTTCCAGTCGAATCAGAATTTGGAAGAGAAATCAAAGCTTTGTCGGTAGGGTTGTCCATCGCTCTTAGTCGATTTCTATCTTTCCCATTTAGTAGGGAGTTTTTCCAAAAAGCTACCGGCTCTTCGAGCAAATCGATAAAGGCCAAATCGGCATTGGCAAGCTCCGACCCGAAAGTCACCTGCCGAAATGCAGACTGAATGGTCTCAATACTTCGCTGATCTCCTGACCAAGTATATTCGGCAAACATCGCAATCCCTCGCTGATACAATTCGAAATGCGGGGAATCATCATCCCAAAGCGTGAGCAGCAATCCTTTATTTTGATTGCTTACAGCACTTTTTGCAAAGTCACGAATGTTCTTCGCATTACTTTGTTCTTGCGGCATCAGATTCCAGCGAGTCTGACCAGCTGTGGCTCCCATGACTTGGAAGCCATTTTTGGAAAACCATTGCATCGCTTTTGTATTTCCGGGAGTCTCAGGCATATCGTAATTCCAGCGCATATAAATGCAATTTTTAGGAAACATGTCCACATAGGCATTTAGATTTTCGGCTTTTTCAGCCCAAATGCTATCCACTTGTGCGCTACTTAACTTTCTGTCGTAGATCGTGCTGTAGAGTCCTGCATTTTGGAGCGGCATATCATCCCAAAAGATCGGCATCACACCTTTGGATTTGGCGTAAACACTGACGCGATTGAGCCAAATCAGCTGCAATTCCAAAGGGGATTTTCCACTTCCCCTGCCATTCGTCTTCACCTCATCCCCTCCGACATGTAGGTAATCTGCATGCGAAAAAGCTTCCAAGGCATCTGAATACAAGTCGAATTGCACCTCATACGTTTTTTCATCCAAGGGATTAAATGCCCAATCACTCTCCGGATCATCTCTGAGTGATTGATACTCCGGGTGCTTTAGAATAAAAGAAGCATGACCTAAACCTTGAACCAATGGGCTCATTCGGATATTTCTAGCCATTGCGTAGTCGCTGATTTCCTTCCATTCCTCAATGGTGAACGCATCTGAAGAACCCACTAGTGGCTGGCGCTGATAGGCAAGTTTATCTTCGATTTCGATGATGATTCCATTGATTTTCAAAGCAGCCAGACGATCCATCAGTTCAAAATAATATTCCTTTTTCTCCAAATGATGTTTGACATCCAGATGTACTGCCCGATAAGCAAGCGCCGGCTCATCTATAATCTGAAGCCCCGGCAGATTGATTCCCCGGTCTTCTGCATCCTGAAGTAACTGACCCAGCGTCATCAGACCATTCCAAAATCCAGCTTGGGTCTGCGCTTTCAAGAAAATCTCAGTTTCAAAAATATCAAGTTTATACACTTCCTCATTTCCCGTCAGGTTGGGATCAAGATCAAACTGGATGATTTTACCTTCTAATTCTTCGACAGGCTTACCAGATATAAACTGACTTTTAGCTTGCTCAAATTCGGGGCTGAGATCAGCCGAAGAGATTGATGATGCGACAGAAACGTTAATCGACTTTGGATACGGCAAAAAAGCAAATTTACTCTCTTGAGTATTTGTTTGACTGCATCCAAATATCAAAAAAGCCAAAAAGCCAAAGATAAAGTTGATGTTATTCTTCATGGTCGCACAAGGTTGAGTCATTCTTAAAGTCTGGTTTTTGCTGAATTATTTTCAGCGCGTTTCAAGTTGCTTAAAATATTTCAGTTTTCAACTTCTACTTTCCAAAAGCGATAATGTGAGCTGATTAACTGCGAAATCAAAAAGACGCTGAATCCAAAAAATTGATAAATGGATAAGGTTTCCGGTTAATTTTTATTTAGATTTTGAATCGAATCAGCGGGAAAACCAAATTTCCTCCTGTTTGACAAAACCCAAATCCAGCCGAAATGCTCACCCTTCTTATTATCTTGATCGCGCTATCATTAATTCTGATAGCCATCATAAAATTTGATATTCACCCTTTTCTAGCACTTTTTGTTGGAGCCATTATTTATGGATTGATGATGGGGATGTCTCCTGATTTGATCATCAAGTCGATTTCTGATGGATTTGGCGGAGTATTGGGAAGTGTTGGATTATTGATTTTGCTTGGAGTGATTCTAGGAACATTTTTAGAAAAAACCGGTGGAGCGATGGTAATCGCAGAGAAAGTGCTGAAATGGGTTGGCGAAAAATCCGTGAATCTATCGTTGATGCTGAGTGGATGGATACTCTCTATTCCTGTTTTCGGAGATAGCACCATCATTATGCTTAATCCGATAGCGAAGTCACTTTCTTCGAAAAGTGGGATTTCATATGCCGCAACGATTGTAGCTGTGTCGCTAGGTGCTATGGCCAGTCACTCACTTGTCCCACCTACTCCAGGTCCAATTGCAACTGCTGGGATTTTGGGTGCCGATCTGGGACAGGTAATATTTTATGGTGGTTTGGTATCGCTTTTGACCTTAATTCCACTTTATGTTTTTATTCAAAAATGGGTTACCAAAATTCCTTTAAAACCTATTTTAGTGGCAAATGAAAAGGAAATAAAAAAAGAGGATCGTCCAAAATTCATCAGTTCACTAATCCCAATTTTAGTGCCACTGACGCTGATTATTAT
>JBDNIP010000210.1:0-1679 GCA_041688245.1 Algoriphagus sp. | reverse complement strand
TGCTGCCAGTAAATTGATCCGAGCTATTAAATTGTTTGATTCAAAAGTTTTGGCAGTGGTGTTTCCAGCCATTGTTTCCAAGGCCGAGCGATTGGAAAGTAGGATCTCATCCTGCGCTGTTGCATTTGCTAACAATTCAATAGCTTCTTTTCGCTTATTTATTTTAGTATAAAATAAAGCAAGATTATTGAGCAGTTTTGGATGGTTTGGAAAATAATTTAATCCTTTTTCCAAATAGTGAACTGATTCGAAAATGGCATTCTCAGCATGAAGTTGATCACTGATTAAGAGAATATTATCCACTTGAGGCGCTTCCGCAAAGCTTTCTTCCAGATGCTGCTTTGCCAAACTCGGTTGCTTTAGTTCCATTGACAAGTGTGCGGTAGCATTTTTTGCCTTGGGATTTCTACGGTATCGAATCCAAGCATTTTCATAGAGAATACTGGCCTCAAGTTTTTGGTCGGTTTGGTAATAGTAATCAGCCAAAACGTTCGTTGTCATCGCATTTACTTGCACGCTGATGATCGCATCGGAATAGGTGATCAATACGAGCATGGTGATCAGGCCTCCAATACGCAAGTGATAATAGGGAAGTGCGAATGGCTTATAAACAATGCGATCGATTGCTTTTCCAGAATCCATTATTCCCAAGAAATTTGAGAATAAATAGACGATAAAGAATAATGAGAATCCAATTTGTGAATAGCTGATCAGATGCTTTAGAAGCTCCTCACCCGGGACATTCCCGGAGATTTTCAGTTTCCAAACCAGCCATAAAGCCAATGCAAAGCCAATCAGATGTAGCGTCTTAATCACTTTGCCATCAGTAATTAAATGCTCACTTTGTTCAACTTTAGCTTTAATTGAAATCCAACCAAAAATTCCCATTGGGAAAAGTAAATAGAATGGGGAAAAGGTTGGAAAAGGTAATCCCCGTTCTCCAGTTAATTCCAGAAAAATAAAAAAAACTGCCACTAGATAAATGGCTGAAACTATCAAAATCTGTACGGAGACTTTAAGCTGATAAGCTTGATTTGCTCGAGCTATGATGAGGTACAATCCTGAAAGAACAGCATGTCCATTCCAGAAAATCCAAGCAAGCGCAAGACAAAACCCAATAATCAGCGTATGTTCCGAAAGATAAAGCAAAGGATTTACCACCTGACTGAGACTAATTAATAGCCAAATACTAGTTCCAATACCACTTGCCAATAAGAGCCATTTGACCAGAAAAGCCCATTGCTGTCCCCATATATGTAAGGTGAGGAGTGGGACTAAAGTCCCCAGTAAAGCGATAATCAGTGGATAGTTTGAAGAAACTCCTCTGATATTTAGCCCATTAAAATCACTTAGTGTGAGCAGAATGATCCACGCTACGCCACCAATAACGAAGTAGACCTTTTTGAACTCACTCAAATAAGTTAAGAATAAGCTGCTGGCAAAGCCAATTCCCAAGGCGAATGCATAGGCTTCTGCGATCTTAAAATCAGGTCTAAGCGATTTGAATTCTTGAAAAATCAAAAAATTATCTACTTCAACAGGGAATGAAATCGGACCAATTTGTACCCAATCAAATGGAATAGCAATTCGCTCTGAAAATAAAGCGGTCGTAATATTTTGATAAGGATAAGGTTCAATTAACAGGTAATAGCCTACAAGAAAACCTCCCAAGATTACTG
>JBDNIP010000209.1:0-1865 GCA_041688245.1 Algoriphagus sp. | reverse complement strand
TCGGGACGAACAAGCAGCCACTGAGGATGGTACTTTTTCAGGAAGCAAGATTTTCTCCTACACTGGCGCAGTGATGACTTTACCTACTGGCGTACAAGCTATTGGAGAAAATAATTATGGAAATCCAGATGGCGCTTTGGACTACCTGAAGCGCATGACCCGAAGCTTTGGTTTTGCTTTGCCAGGATCGATTTATGAGGTTTCACCTGATTACGGGATGTTTACTCAGGCATGGAATATGTACAGTTTCGCCGTGCCGATTATCACTCAGTTTTTCGGAATTCGGCCTGATGCGGGCAACCGGGTAATCTATATTCGCCCGCAAATGCCGAGTGATTGGGAAAATGCAAGTATTCAAAAAGTACTAATTGGGGACAATGAAATCTCGATGACTTATGAAAAGTCTGGCGACAAACTCTCTATTGAAATCAGACAAAGTCAGAAGAAATGGGGGCTTTCGATTGAAATCCCGGAGGAGTACAGCAGTGTGAAAGTCCTAGGCAAAGAGGTGAATACGGATACTAAGAATGGCTATCGCAGGATTTTGATGACGGGGGAAAAAGCGAGAATTGAGGCTTTAAAAAATGAACCCTAATTTGTAGTTTCTCGTAAAAAGGGGGAATAGTTTTAATTATGAATAAGACTTATGTTTTTATTTTAATTTATTTCCTTGGAATAAATTCCAATTTCGCTCAAAAATCTTCTTTGAAGTTGTCCTTTATCGAAGAAAAACCAAAAAATAATGAAGTAATCACGGGTTCCCTGCGAGGAAAATCCTTCATTCTTGAGTTTGATTTTAACCAACAAATAATCCCGATCGAGGGATTAGAGTCTTCTGAATTGTTGAACTTGAATTTTGTAAAAGGTAGAACTATTAAGAGTCATAGATTTTTTTGGATCGGGGAAGGAGCAAATTTTCTAGAGGGAACCTACAGCCAACCAGAAACATGGACTTTATCCCCAGTTCACCCTTACCAAAATATTTTTGACCAAATCGAAGAGAGTGAAGGTGAAAATAGGAAATTTCTGATTAGAGAAAACCTGCAAAATGACGTTGGTATTGAGAGACTATATTACTATTCTGATAAGTATTCAATTGAAGAGTTAAATACCGAAATGAATTTTATTCCAAATTCCCTGAGAGATAATATGAATTACAGGCTTTTAGAGGGTGTTTTGGTGTCCCGAAACACCAACGAGTTGAAAAAAGGCGATTTATTTTTAGACTTTGAATTAGAGAGCAGAGAAGGCAACACTGTGAAGCTATCCAGTTTCGAAGGCAACTACATTTTATTGGATTTTGCCAGTAGTTCCTGTGGTCCTTGTTTGAAAGCTTTGCCTGAGTTGATGGAAATAAATGAACGATTTGGAGAAGATTTGAGAATTGAATCTATTTGGTTTGATCCGAATAAAAAAGTTTGGCTAGAGTCTGCTCAAAACCTTAAAGAAAAAATTACTTGGACAGATTTATGGGATTCAAAGGGTGAAGTTCATGGAAGGTATGGAATAGATAGCCTTCCATATTATCTTCTTATCAAGCCAAACGGAGAAATCGGACAAATTTGGAAGGGATATCTAAAAGGCAGAATCCTCCGAAAAATGGAGAATTTATTTGATCAGATAAACTCAGATTAAATATTCAACCAGTAGTTTAGTTTCAATACCAAACTCCGTTGCTTTGGCATAAAGGTGCTGGGAAAATAATTATCTGTGTACACCAGAAAGAAATCGGATACCGGAGCATAGCGCCATTGAATACGCGTATTGATGTTGAGATTGTCGATTTGATTATTGTACTGGACGAAGGTAGTCCAAAATAAATTTTTCGTGAAAGTCAAATCTATTCTAGGGCCCACAAGGAGTAG
>JBDNIP010000208.1:0-1815 GCA_041688245.1 Algoriphagus sp. | reverse complement strand
GTTGTGCTATACTTTCTTCTTCAAGGAGGATCTGATAAAGCAATTCAACATTAAATCTTGAAAAATCTTGAAACGTGCAGAATCCCGAGGAGTCATTAGTTTAAATTCAAAGAACGAACTCAAATCTTTTTCCCCAACCATCTCGATAGAAAAAAGGCAATCAAACAAATGCTCATTGCTATTACAAAAACTAGGGTAGGCCAAAAGATAGTGTTGGGTTCAGGTTGGTATTTCCAAAAGGAGAAGTTGAATTGAATGTGCCAATCACTGAGCTTACCCTAATAGGCAAGGGATGTCATTCCTGTTAAAATGGCGACACAAAAAGCCAGAAAAAACTGAAGAAATCTGAGAGTGATTTTGCCAAGTGCTAGTCCGTGGTCGAAGAATGGGTATGAGTTATTTTTGCGCATTTTGAATCAGTTAATTAATTGAAAATAAAGCTACTATTAAGATTACAGGAATATTTATCAATCAATTATGGTCGGAACGATCGTAAGGGTAGGAACTAAGAAATTTAAACCCCAGAAGTTTGGCTAATTCAGAAGAAAAAAGGAAACCATCTACTGGTTCCTTTCTATATCGGGTTTCCTGATCTTAGTTTAAAAACGGCTCAGGAATCTCAAAAACAACTATTCCAGGATCTTCATCTGTAGTCAGCCCATAAATTTTACCTAATTTCTCATCTACTACTAGATCTCTAATGGAAAAATCTAGATTAAGTCTCCCTATTACTTCTCCAGAATGCTTAAGTACATAAATGGTCTTTGCAATTTCACCAGTCTCTTTTATTTGTTTCTCATTGACTCCTGCATAGGAAATATAGAGGTGCTTTTCTCCTATGGCAATTTGTCCATGACCGTATGGATATTCCCGATTAAAAACAACAGCAGATTGACCTCCACTATGAAGAATTTTGAAATCTGGCATTGCCATTCTTGGGCCCTCCACTACAACAAAACTCTTGGTCTTATGGTGAAATATCTCAATTCTATCACGATAGACACAAGCTTTTACAAATAAGCCTAACTTTCTATTGCCTTTGAACCTTCCAGCATTGATCTCCCCTAAATGGTAGTTGATATCGGGATCAGTATAGTCAATCAGGTGGTCTGTTTCAGGGATTTTCTCCCACGAACCATAGCCTGCTATTCTGGTTCCATCCTTTATGGAAAATTCTACCAATCGATTTTTGTCATTCGCCATTATACCTATTACTGTGGTGTCAGTAGCGTGATACATCCTATACATTCCGAACAACTCTTCAGGTTATTTATACTCTTTAATTCCCAACCTGGAGCTGTTCATGAAGGAAAAATCTACTATTTTTTTATTTATTGCGCTATATACTGTAAAAGTACTATCCGTCAGACCAGGTTCAAGACTGGAAGCATCTGAGATTTCCAGCGGACCAAATCCAGTTACTCCTTTTGGGTATTGATAGCTTAAAGGATCCTTTTTTATAATATGCAATAAGGGAAGCTCTGCGGATATTCTACTTCCTTCTGAAACGATTAAATATTCTCCAACCACATTCAAATGTCTTGGTGTTATTAATTCTGAAAAATAATTTTTTTCTCCCTTCAGATTGTATAGATTTTCCGAGTCTATTTCAAAAGAATTTGGAATAGATTCGGAACAGCCTGTTAAAATAAATAAAAAAGAAAAGATAAAAATTTACTGGCGTCCGAGTAAAACTAAAACTGTGAAAAAACATGCATCAGTTAGCTCAAAATGAATATTTCAATGCCTTTCTGAAAACTACCCCCTTTTTGACCATCAGGGGTACATCACGTAGTTAGGTACGGGGAAATTTCC
>JBDNIP010000207.1:0-1857 GCA_041688245.1 Algoriphagus sp. | reverse complement strand
TAGGGATTTGGCTACGCCAAACTTGGATCGACTGGCCGCCTCGGGTGTCCGATTTACGCAGTTCTACGCCGCAGCTCCGGTTTGCTCCCCATCACGTGCCAGCCTACTTACGGGGAAATACAATTTCAACGCAGGGCTATTCGGAAATGTCGACACGCCAAACAATGATCCGGAAGGAAAATCTGGACTGCCGACTGAGGAAATCACTTTGGCTGAAGTATTTCGCCCAGCAGGATACCGAACGGCTGCCATTGGCAAATGGCATCTGGGGCATATTCCCGAAAAGCTCCCGAACGGTCAAGGCTTCGATTACTTCTTTGGACATCAGCGGGGCTGTATTGATAATTATTCTCATTTCTTTTATTGGAACGGCCCAAATCTTCATGACCTCTATCAAAACGAAACGGAGATTTATCGTGAAGGGGAATTTTTTGGTGATTTGATGGTGGAGGAAGTGAAGCAATTCACGCAACCTTCATCCGATCCTTTCTTTATCTATTGGGCGATCAATATGCCACATTATCCCTACCAAGGGCGCGAAAGCTGGCTCAAGCAGTATGAAAATCTTCCAAGCCCTCGCCGAGAATACGCTGCTTTTTTATCCACGCTGGATGAGTTGGTTGGGAATGTCTTGGATCACCTCGAGCAGACCAGTCAATTGGAAAACACCATCATCGTTTTTCAATCTGATCATGGACATAGCGTGGAGGAGCGAGCTTATTTTGGAGGAGGCAATGCGGGTCCTTTTGCTGGCGCAAAATTTAGCATGCTAGAAGGAGGAATCCGAGTCCCTGCGATTATTTCCTGGCAGGGGAACATCCCATCAGGAGAAGTTCGTCATCAATGGGCAGGAGCAGTGGATTGGTTGCCTACTCTAGCCGAATATGCGGAGGTGTCGCTGCCAAATTCTACCCAAATCGATGGGTTAAGTTTGCGGAAAGTGATCGATGACAATGCTACCTCTCCTCACGATATCATGCATTGGGGCACTGGAAATCCAGATAATCCCAAAGGGGCTTGGGCAATACGGAAAGGTCCTTGGAAGCTCCTGGGGAATCCTACAGACCCCACTAAGAAACTTACTTTTGGCGAGTCTGATCAACTCTACCTCGTCAATCTAGCGCGCGATAGCACCGAGCAAAAGAATCTTGCAACCGAACATTCAGCGGTAGTGTCTGAACTGTTAAAATTACACGAGGACTGGATTGAAGAGATTTTGAACCGCATACCTTCAAATTGATGTCATTTGCGTTACATTTTCCTTATATTAATTGTTGAAATTACCCTAACCCGAAATTAATTAAAATCTTGTTAACCTATGAATAGACGCATCGCACTGCGACATCTTGCGCTGATCTCCGGAGGACTTGCTCTGATTCCTTCCTGCGATTTCAGTTCGGATGATATCCTCGCTGCTTACGACAAGTTGAAGGTCACCGCTTCCCAGAAATCCCTGCTCGGTGACATTTCAAATACCATTATTCCCGCAGGGGAAATTAAAGGAGCCTTGGACCTGGAGGTTCCGGACTTTATCCTAGTCATGATCAATGATTGCTTTACAGCAGAGAATCAAGCTCTTTTCACCCAAGGTTTAGCGGCATTTCCGGCCTACGTGAAAAAGTCTGCCGGAAGTAACTTTGACAAACTGGACACCAAAAAGAAGGAGGAAGTTATCCAGACTGGTGCCAAATTGGAAAGTGGAGAAACCGAAGAAGGAATGACCAATAAGGCAATTGCCTACTTCCTCAATACTGCTAAGCGATTCACGATCCAAGGCTACATGGCTTCGGAATATATCCAGTCCGAAGTGATTCCATATTCTTTGATTCCCGGCGAATACAATGGCGCCGTATTGAT
>JBDNIP010000206.1:0-3122 GCA_041688245.1 Algoriphagus sp. | reverse complement strand
TTTCGTAGCCTTCATCGTATTTGCCTTCATACTTTCTCCAAAACTTTTCACCCACTTGAAGCGGCCAATGAGGAGAGGTGTAGGCAGCATAAGTGAAAAAAGGCTTACCATCTCCTTGGTCACTTTTAATATATTCGATAAGCTTATCTGTGTAGAAATCTGTAGAATATGCTCCTTTAGGCCATTCCGATTCTTCACCATTCTCACGATAAATAGAGATCGGAGCTTGAGGAAGGACGCCAAGATTATTGTAATGATTGGCTCCACCTTCGGGGGTATTATAAGATTTTTCGAAGCCACGTTGCGAAGGGTCATATTGGATTTTTGGTCCCAAATGCCATTTGCCAACCATATAGGTATGATAGCTTTTGCTTTGCAAAAGCTCAGGAATCGTCGCAATCCGATCTGATAAATAGCCTTCGTAGCCGGCGACTTCACTGTATACACTTTGCACACCCATACCTGCGATGTGATTGTCGTTGCCGGTGAGAAACATGGCCCGACTCACTGCACAACTCACTCCAGCATGAAATCTGCTGAAGCGAATTCCATTTTTAGCCAATTCATCTAGATTTGGAGTCTCGATATCTCCACCAAAACTTCCCAAATCCGCATAACCCAGATCATCGGCAACGATGAGGAGAATGTTTAGATTTTTGGGGGTTTCTATTCGTTTTTGAGAGCAAGCGCTAAAAATCAGCAGGGTGAAACATAGGAACTGGCAAAGCTTCATGAATTGACAAAGAGTTTTGGTTCGAGAATTTAGGCTAAAAATCTTGATATAATCTAATTTTTGGTCGTGATACGCAATCGACGTAGAAATTCTATGATCGTAGCCATGATATTTGTTGTACCCAGATATTGTCCTTAACGGGACAATCCCATAGACATAGCTCAGCTAATCTAACAAGATGAAGAGCCTCGTAAAGGCTTTATATGGGTAGATGATAATGTGAAATCTAACCCATCTGTGCCGTAGGTACAGCATCTGAATAATTCATATTCCGTGCCTGATGGCACGATTTTATACGAATACAATCCTAAATTCTACCCAGATATTGTCCCTAACGGGACAATTTGATGAACCGCCAGTCTGATCGGAAGAGCCTCGTAGAGGCTATATATGGGTAGAAAAAAACAAATTCAAAACCAACCCCCTGTGCCGTAGGTACAGCATCTATTCAATAGGTTTAAACAAATATTTCTCATCGTAATCAATTTCATGCACCTTTAACATCTCTACATATTCATCTAAAAATTTAATTTCCCGGTGATGATTTTCTTGATTCTGAATGTATTTAATAACTCTAGGCACGTCTGATTTTGTGTAAGAAAAAGCCCCATACCCCTCTTGCCAATTGAATTTTTTCGGAGTGAATTTTTGATCATTGATCCAATTTGTGGATTCTTGCTTGACTACCTTAACTAGCTCAGCTAATGCTTGGGTAGGTCGGAGCCCAATCAATATGTGAATGTGATCGGGCATGCTGTTGATCTGAAGCATTTTATGATCTTTATTTTGGATAATACCTGTCATGTACTTGTACATTTCGTCCTTCCAAGAATCTTTAATTAAGCTCGCTCTATTCTGAACTGCGAATACTAATTGAATATGAATTTGTGTGTATGTGTTTGCCATTAAGGAAATTAGATATAAAATCTCAATTCCCATCTGATACCCAAAAACATTAATTTAGGATGTTTATAGGCTCTCTGAATAATTAAAATATTGTGCTATCCCGTCTACTTGGTAATATTTCATATTCCGTACCTACGGCACGGCTGGAAAATAATACAACCCATTTTTCTACCCATATTTTGTCCCTATGGGACAATTCATCCATGTATTCAATAATCTGATAGGGTAGAAAAGCCTCGTAGAGGCTATATATAGGTAGAAAAACAATCGCAAAACCAACCCCCCCTGTGCCGTAGGTACAGCATCTAGAAATGATTCATATTCCGTACCTGACGGCACGGTTCGATAAAACATCATTCATATTTTCTACCCAGATATTGTCCCTAATGGGACAATTTGATGAACCGCCAATCCGATCAGAAAACCTCGCTACAGAAAGATTAATTGAGAGGTGATACTCTTCAAATTTTAACCCCCAAATAGCATCTTTCGCTGGGTCTCCCCAAACTGCAAAAAAGTAATTGCCGTAGTCCTAATCTAGCTTCCGTACCATCTTAATGGTGTTCTCATTGATTTCGCCTTTTTGATAACCTATCTCAAAATATCATTAAACTGCAGAATTGCAAAAGTCTTCAAATAGCCATGGGAACTTAACATAGTGGTGAGGAGCGGATGAAATTTGAGTTTGCTTTCATCGGAAAAATCTCCAAATCTAGCCCCCGCTGGAGGCACCATCGCAATCGGCAGATTATTCCATTTCGTTCGAATCGAATCTTGGAATCCAAGCATCGCCTTGGATTGTATCTCTTTATCAAAAATCTCGATTAACGCAAGTGTGGATTTTTGAAGGTCTTTGACAGACTAAGCAAACCCAAATAAAGAACAGAGAAAGAAAAGTTAATACAAAATAATATTTCATTAAAGTGTCAGAATATGAAGGAAAATTTCAACTTCAATCTGAGAAGAATTTGAAAAATTATTACTTTTATCAGGATCATCAATACAAACGGTATAGCCGCGCGATGTTTGAGTTTGAGGGAAAAGGATAAAAATTGGTAACTTAGGTAATTGAAAAACTTTTTTTTAGCAAATTCATGAAAAAGGAAAGCTTATCTACTTCAAAAGGCACACGTAAACTCCAATTTCCGGCTTCATTTGAAGAAATGGAGCTTGACCAGCTAACTTATAATTTGAGTCTGAGTCCCGAGGAAAGGTTTTTGGCCCACAAGAAATTAGCAATGAAAGTTTACGCGAAAGAATTGAGCGAAAAGAAGCCCGCTCCGCGTGTTTTGATCTTTAAGTAGAAGAGATGAATATTTTTATGTATATCCCCTTTTCTGCTAATAAGAGACATACGAAGAATAGAATTTGTTCGAAACTTTCAATGAACGCCGCATCGGTCATCAGTCATCTCCGCCCGTCTTTCGGGCAGGGGTCTTTTGTCCTTTTAATCAGAGAAAATAAGGCTACTGGTATCATTCCG
>JBDNIP010000205.1:0-8344 GCA_041688245.1 Algoriphagus sp. | reverse complement strand
CGATAAGCCTTTATAGCTTTCTAAAATCGATGGATACATTTGAGAAAACTTTTGATGGAAAAACAACTATTTTCATTTCGACAGATAGCGAATTGTATCAATATCTTAAGAAAATGGATTAAGAATTTTAAAAAACAATACTAATTATGGATATTCTAAAAGAAGCAGAAGTATTTGAAAAAGCTAAAATGAGTAGCATGACTACCAGTGATAGGGTGACAGCCTCAAGAGAAGCGAAACGGCTTGTACTAGCAATTAATGAGATTTATAAGGAGACAAAAGATGCAACCTTAATGGATGCAATGAAGAGGTTAACCATCAAGAAAAAAAGAATTGATGTTAGACTGAAGGGACGACCTGCTTGATGAATCCGATAGCCTGGATTTTATAAACTTAAGTGCTATTCAGTGTTCAGTGATACTAATTAATATGTGTCCGCAATTGCAACAGTAGAAGATAAAAGTAAATAGTGTATGGTACAAATTAGTGTTCCCAGCACTCCGGTTACTCATAATGTGCTTGACTTGGAGGGCTTTACTGACAGTTAGCCAAAGAAAATAGTTATTGGCATAATTGCGTATAATCAAGCAATATTTTAAGAAGTGTTTTATTTCTTAATAGGTGCATCCGCAATTACATCTGTAGCCTAATTTTCTTAGGAATTCTAGCTGTATAGTTTTAGTTCACTCAAAAATAGATCTGAAGGATTGAAACAATTTATACTTATCCGCCGAGGCGGAACCCTCTGTCCCGATAGCAATCGGGACAGAGCTGTGGGGTAGTATTTATCTGCTTCCCTGGACTGCATACAGGGTTATGAATGGATTAGCTCCTTCAGAGCCACTTAAAGATGCGGTTTTGAATTCTTAATTAAAATCACGTTTCACCAAATTTTATACCGCTATAATCGCTTTACTGTTGCCATTGCGGATAACTATATTTATAAATTAGAAGTTACTGTCATCCGAGTAAATTATTTCCTGCTTGGTGGATCTGTTACAAAAAACTGGACAATATTTTAAGCTCAGTTTGAAATTGATTTCATTTCTCTCCTGTCGCGTGACACGTAACTTATCAGTTTGATTTTTGGAGGAAAATCCAAGCGACAATTCCGAGTTCTAGTTTTCTAAGCGGCCTTGGTTTTTGTTGTTTTCCCGAATTGATCGGATGTAAGGTAATTGAGATAGGAATGATTCCTTTTCACGGTGTATCAGATCGCTATAAGCTCAACTAGTTCAGCTCTGGCTTGGGCTAGATTCACATAGCCCGTATGATAAATTATTTCTGACTTGATGATTTTGAAGAAGCTTTCCGCAACTGCATTATCACAGCAGTTTCCTTTTCTGCTCATACTCTGGTCTACTTTATTTGCTTTGAGCTGCTCCTTGAATTCTTTACGTACGTACTGAATTCCACTATCTGAGTGGAAAGTTAGTTCAAATGGGTTTACAGAGCGGTTTCCAATGGTCATTTTGAAAGCGATATTTATCGTGCAAGATGGCCTCCATTGTCTCACTAATAGCCCATCCGATGATTCTCTGACCAAACAAATTCATGATGATAATAAGGTATAGCCACCCTTGAAGTGTGCTAACATAGGCAAGGTCCGATACCCACTTTTTACCAAGTTCCGATGCTGTGAAATCTCTGTCTAACAGGTTATCCGATGGAATACATGCATGGTTGGAATCTGTTGTCATCACTCTGAATTTGTGGCAGCTGATACTTTGGACTCCAAGTTGTTTTATCAGCTTGTCCACCCGAGGCCTTGATACTTGAAAACCACGATATCTCAGTTCCATGGTGAGCTTGGGGCTGCCCAGTCTTCCGTTACTCAATTGGTATAACTCGTTAATCTCTGCTTTTAGCCCTTCATTTTCACGGCTTAATCTAGAAGGTTTACGGTCTAGCCAGTCGTAATGGGTATTTCCGGATACTTCAAAAACCTGACACATCTCCTCAACAGCAAATTCTTTCTGGCGGTCTTTTACAAACCCGAATATTTGTTATCGCTCTTGGAGAAAATGCTTGCGGCCTTTTTCAGGATACGCAGCTCGGTCTGGGCATTTTTCAGGGCTTTCTTTAAGTCTATAATTTCGTTCTAATCAGGTCTTATAATAGGCGGTCCCTTAGCTGCAAAACTGGAATCTGCCAAAACTGAAAACCCTCTGCTCCAGCATCAAACCATCACTGAAGGAGTGTCCAAATCATGGCTAATATGCCTGAAAGATTTTCCGCTTTTGTATAGTTCAACAACCATCAATTTGAAGGCTTTGTAGTACGATCTTCTTTCGGTCTTGTTCGTAGTGTCTGAGTTAAAGGGCTTATTCTACTTTCTAATCAAATGCAGCAAGCTAATAATATCAAAATGTTTTGCGTCCGATAGCTGTACGGATTACGGTAAAGCTAGTATCCTGTGAATAGACCAAGAATTAAGATCCTCAAGTTGGGTAGAGTTTGCTCCATAAATTAGATTATTTTAATGCATATTCCTGAAATCTAATACTCATCTAGCAAAGGAGGGAAGCTTACAAATGTCTTCACAAGCTATTCTCATTTAACAGCAAAATACGGGATCATAATTTTTCAAATTAAATCGAATGGCTTGATTTTTAGACAATCGGTTAGTCTGGTATCGGTTTTGAACCAATTTGCTACAAAAACCAAAAGGTTATGGAAACTGCTATCATCGCTGCAATTATTATGATTGTTACTTTTTTACCGTTGATATATTTTACAAGAAGAAGTTCAGACATTCGGTTGGTCGGAAGAAATCTGGTGATTCGGTATCCCCTGCGCAAAAAAGAAATAAATCTGGACACAGAACTTAAAAGCTGGAAATTACAGGAAATTAATCGCCTGTGGGTTGGGAAAACTAAGGCTATAAATCTGAAACTTCAAAGCGGTAAGTGGCATCATGTTGATTCCCGATTCAACCGAAAGACTTTTAATTCGATTTATACAATGCTGACTGAAAATTTTGAGGAAAAGAGAAAGATGGATCTCAGCTAGTTTTTTATTTTCGCTTCTCGACTATCAGCTGAAATATCTGAGCTCCAGGTATAATATTCTAAATCAAAAAGTCATTCTTATCGACAGCTGAATTGCAAATTCTTAATAACAAGAAGGTATAAAGAATTAGGCTTGAGACCCGGCCAGCGCTGTACGGCATATCAGGATCATCGATTTAATAGATATCGTGGATTTTTTATCTAGTTTCTAGACTGCGAAGTGCCTGCCTGTCCGGTAGGCAGACTCAAACCGTGGATATCTCTTTGCGCCGCGGCGTAGCCCATGGTAATTCTGAGGACTATCGAAGTGATCCTTTTGGCAATTGATGATAGGAAACGGTAATCCTAAGGTGCCTGTCCGACTTGGCGGAGGCTGAACTATTGATGATTGATGAAGGAAATTAAGGAGTTGTTATATCCGAAGCTGTACGGATTACGCTTAGTCATTGTTTGCATCTTGTCAGGGATTGCAAAGCCTTAGATCAAGGTTCGAGATTACATATTTTACACAGTTGAAACCCCGAACAGCACAGTCGAGTTATTGAGACGAAAGATTTTTTGCCCTTACATTTAAAGAATTACAGATTCTATGGATAGGAAGATGGAGCTACATCCGAAACTATACGGATTGCAGCTGGTTTTAACACCAATTTAACAACATCCAGAAGACGAATATCTACTTAGACCTATGCAGCAACTCACCAATTGTCCTATTTGTAACGCCGCCACAATAGGTTCTTTTATTAAGGTCAGTGCCCAAATGCATTCCAGTAAAGAGTTATTCAACTTTGACCAATGTGAGAAATGTAAACTGGTATTCTTAAATCCCAGAGTAGAATTAGATCAGCTAAAAAATTACTATACTTCTTCGTATCTACCTTACAGAGGAGCAAAAGCTTGGGGGAAGTACGAGAAATTGGTGGAGGGCAGCCAAAAAAAGCTAGATCTGAAACGCGTAAAGCGCGCCAAAGATGCGCATCAGTTGTCATCCGAATCCTTAATTTTAGATATTGGCTGTGGCAGACCAAGCTTTTTAAAGGCCTGTCAGCAAGCCTTAAGTTGTCGAACTGTCGGCATTGACTTTAGTGATGAAGGCTGGAAAGATGAAGCTGTTCATTTCAAAGAGCTAGACTTACAAGTCGCAGAAATTCAAGAGCTGCCAAGCAGTTTGCAGCCTGATGTCATTACGATGTGGCATTATTTGGAGCATGACTACTCTCCACTTGAAAACCTGAATTATTTAAAATCTATTTCGAAACCTTCCACGACACTTATCATAGAAGTTCCCAACTTCGATTCAGCGAGTAGCAAAAAATATGGCGAAAACTGGGCTGGTTGGCATGCACCGCGTCATATCTCACTATTCTCACCGGATAACATCAGCCTACTGCTTCAAAAAAGTGGTTGGAAAGTTTCCCAACTACTTACTTATGGCACGATGGACCCTTATCTGCTGTACTGGATGAGCGAGATGGAGAAAAAAGAAATCAAGTGGGATAAGAATATGGAAGATGAATTTTTTGGATTTATGCTTGGGATGGTAAAATTTATGCCACAAAAATTGCAGGAGAAAAGATCATCCCTTGGCATTATGACCATCATTGCAACTCCAGAATAGAAGCTCTTAAAAGTTCAACAGTTCTTTATTTTCCCCAATATCCTTACAAATTTAAAATTGGTCAAGTATATATTTACTCTCTAAAAAGCTGCATTCATTCGAATTACGAATTTCTACCGATAGTAATTCGTAATTAAATCCGACGGCTGCATGAATTACGCTTAGGCTGGGATTTTATATTTAGCAGAGTTTTAGGCGTCCTGTAAAGACGCTAGATTGGTAGCCGGTAGCCCGGGATTTCAATCCCGGGTAAAAGAAAGGCATTGGTTTTTGTTTTGGCGGGATTGATATCAATCGAGAAAAAGAGGTTTCGCCAAAACGATTAATTGTTGATCGTGTTGGAATTATAAATTCCCGGATCAAGGTTCGAGATTACAAATTGTATACAGCTGGTTTGGTGTTTTACTTTTCTAACAGGTCAGCGCTTGTTGGGTGAATCTCGAACAGCTAGAATTTAAATGGATGATTTGTTTTCGATTTGTTCGACCCTTCAGGGTCGTTAAATGTAATTCGCATTGGTTTTACTATGGGTTGCACCCATGGCTCCCGATAATTCGGGACAAGTTATTCATGGTTTGATCTCCCGATAAATCGGGACAGGCATTTCAGGATCCTTTGATTAAAAAATGAAGACCACGAAGTGGTCAAACCATGAATACCTGTGCGCCGCGGCGTAGCCCCCGGTAACCCCGTATAGCTATCGGGGCGGGGGTTAAGAATGACGATGGAAAATGTCAACCCTGACAGGGGTTGAACTAGTGGGAAATGGAATTACTTCCGATAGCTATCGGAATCCACCCAGATTAGAGCAGCAGTACATCATATCACAGATTTCTCCAAGACATAATCATCCATTACATAGCCATTACCAATATCTTGCACAATAGCGTCAATCGTACTAAACCCCATTTTTTCGTAGACCTGAATAGAAATGGAATTATACTTATTGACCGTCAATTCTATTTTCTTTACTTGAAGTTCTTTTGCTTGGGCTTCTATAAAGGCGAGTGCCAAACGACCCATTCCAGATCCTCTCATAGAATCCAGGACATAGAGCTTACTTAAAAACAGAGATTCTTCCTTCTTACTGAAAGCGAAGTAACCCACAGGAATAGCTTGATGGAGTACTAGATAGTATCGCATTCCTTTTTCTACCTGATCTTCAATAGCCAATGCGGACTGAAATTTTTCGAGCATATAAGAAACCTGTGCCTCTCCGATTATGGGTCCATAATGCTCAAACCAAATCCGATTTGCCAAGTCGGAAATAGTGGCATACTCAGCTTTAGTTCGCGCAGGCAGGATAGTTTTCATAGGGGATTAATTTTACCGTACTGGCAAATGATTAAGTAAGGTCAAAGTAGAGAAAATTGGAATTAATCGAGTGGATAGCACAAAAATATAAAGCAGGGTAATTCCACATATGAGTCTATTATGGGGAGGATCGTGAAAAAAATGGGTTTGAATTTCAAATTCCTGAAAAATTTGCAAACTACGCTTAGGCAAATTCTCTACGCCTAGCGGGGATGACACCTAGGCCGACTTCTACGCCTGGCGAGGCGTAGTTACGCTTAGGCTAGAATTCTAATTCCAGAGGGGGAAGACTAATGGATTTATTTTTATTTCATGCAAGTAGCCAGTTGAAGACGTTTAAATGTCTTATTCCACTTCTGCTTTGTGTAAACGTGTCTGTGGTAAGCAAGAATTTAGGGTAGTTGTCACTTATTTTTTCCAATGCGCCAAACTCACGTTCTATTGTGCTTTCACTTGCCATTTGCCAGGCAACCTGATAATACTCAATGTCCCCAGTCTTAGTTTTGCATACAAAGTCCACTTCGTTGTTGCGAGTTGTTCCTGTCCATATTTTGTTTCCTCTACGTAGCAGTTCAAGGCAAACAATATTTTCTAATATATGCCCTCTGTCTGTACTGCGTTCTTTTCCCACTAGAATATTGAGCAAACCCACATCTACTAAATAGTATTTTTCCTGAGTGGCTAACTGTTTTTTACCTTTTAAATCGAAGCGGTTTACTTTATAAAAAATGAAGCTTGCTACCAAATATTCCAAATACTTTTCAACGGTGGTGTTATGCGTATTTTGTCCGTCTTGTTTCAATATTTTGGCAATATTGCCAGGTGAAAGCGGGTTGCCAATGTTGGAAGCAACAAATTTTGTAATGTTGCCAAATGCTCGTTTGTCATTTATTTGATGGCGTTGTGTGATATCTTTTTCTATAATAGTCGCGTAAATGGCTTCCAAGTACTCATATATCTTATCGAAACCGCCCTCACGCAATTCAACACCTTTGGGCAGTGATGTTTCGTTTACATAGTCGAAGAACAGTGCTTCATAATTGAGGTACTTATTTGATGTATCAATTTTGCGAGCCAATAAGTATTCCTTGAATGAAAATGGCAAAATTGAAATTTCGATGTACCGACCACTCAAAAGTGTTGCTAACTCACCTGACAACATAAATGCGTTTGAGCCAGTGATGTAAACATCTATATTCGGTTTCACAAACAATCCGTCCATTAAGCGTTTAAACTCGTTGACATTTTGTACCTCATCTAGAAATACATAGCAGGGCTTTGACAAATCGAATTGTTCGATGATGTGTTCATACAAAGCATCTAAGTCGTTAAGAAATTTGCGTAGTTCAAAATCTTCTGAGTTTAAAAATATTATTTGGATGGGATGCACTTCCATTTGCAATAGGGTTTGACGATATAGCTCAAACAAGGTGCTTTTACCGCTTCTGCGTTATCCGCTAACCACTTTTATAAGCTCTTAATCATAATACGCCAATAATTTGTTTATGCAATCTATTCGATTTATGTAATTTCTCATAAAGTAATGATACCGATCAAATCATTAAAACTTACATTTTTTACAAGTTTTAATGATTTTAAAAAAAATTTCTAATACCGGTCACAAACCCATTCTTCTTGAATTTCTGACAAATAGTAGAAATTTTCCTATTTGGGCACTGGCTTTTTTCTAGAATAGCTTTCAAAAAAGTTGATTTTGAAAGTAGGGGGATTCTCAAAAAAAGCATGAGAAATAATCAGTTTAGGATGTTTTTAATAAGGTGTGGGGAAAGAGGAATGAATTTTAGGAAATAAGGCTGAATTACAAATTCCTGAAAAATAGTAACCCGTTATTTTAACTAGGCTTAGGCTAGAATTCTACTCCCAGAGGGGGAAGAAATTTCACAGGTTTATTAGCTGTGAATGAGTTCGACACCCTACGGGGTCGTTTAAATATTGGTATTCGTTTTACGGCCACGGGTTGCACGCATGGCTCCCGATACATCGGGACAAGTTATTCATGGTTTGATCTCCCGATAAATCGGGATAAGCATTTCAGGATCCTTTGATTAAAACATGAAGACCACGAAGTGGTCACAAACCATGAATACCTGTGCGCCGCGGCGTAGCCCCGTATGAAATGCGGGGTAGGAATGAAATATGAAACGATCTGACGACGGCGAAGCTGTCGAACTTTTGGTTAACTGATAAACAAATTCCTAAAAAATAATAATGCGTAAATGCATCCGACCAATGTATGGATTACGCTTAGATAAACGCTCTACGCCTATCGGGGGCTGTTAATGAGTTCGACGCCCTTCGGGGTCGTTTAGATGTTGCTATTGATTTTACCACGGGTTTCACCCATGGCTCCCGATACATCGGGACAAGTTATTCATGGTTT
>JBDNIP010000204.1:0-5797 GCA_041688245.1 Algoriphagus sp. | reverse complement strand
ATAAAATCAGAATAAAAGGCTTCGATAAAAGACATCTCGTCATGAGGATTGCAACAGGAATACACAACCTCCGAATCAGGTATAAAACAGCTATCTAAAAAAATTCGTGATAATGTTTATTGAATATGAAAAGTTTATTACTTGTTATTACACTTCTTTTTTATTCAGTTACAGCGTTTGCAGAAGATTATGAAACAAAAACATTTTTGGTCATTTTCCAATCCAACCAACTAAAGTCTTTGAAAGTTTCAGTAAAAGACATCGAATCTCAGTTTTCATCGTCTTTTAAAACCAAAAGCTACCAGGGAAATTCAGTGCCTTCAATTTTGATCGAAGTTCCTAATTGTGATTTCGATACCTGCTTTCTTGGGGACTTTTTAATCGAGCTAGAAGTAGGTAAAAAAATTAAATTGCAGGAATTAGCCTTTAGACTGATTGATATTGGTAAGGTAAAAAAATCCTATGAGTCAGAATTAATAACTCATGAAGGACAACACAAAAAAGGTTTGAAATCTGAAAAGCCAGAAAGGGCTAGCCCAAGATCTTGAGATGATCTTGAGAATTATGCTTTATCAGCACAAAAGTTTCGTCTGGAAGTTGTTCCAACAAATAAAGACATAGGTTGTGGTGTTCGAAATTATCCATAAATCGTAAGTCAAAATTCAAAATCACGCTCAGAAAAATCCGCATCGCACGACCATGCATGCACACCAAAACCGTTTCCCCCGGTCCTTCAAGGATTGACTTTATTCCGCTTCGCATTCTCACCGCTACTTCATTAGGACTTTCTCCTCCTTCGATGCAATAGTCTAGATTCCCTTGTTTCCATTGACTAAGCATACGCTTGTAATACTCCCCATCCTCAGGAGTCATAGGAGTACCCTCATATTTTCCCCAAGAGATTTCATTCAAGTCAGGAAGAGACGTTGAAGGGATACTTAAATCCAAAAAGTTTTGGACGGACTGTTTCGTACGGATTAATCCAGAATAATAAACCTGATCAAAAGAAACCGATTGATGGACATCGAAAAATGCCTTTGCTTGTGCTTGCCCAGTTGCATTCAGAGGAGCATCGATTCCGCTTCCTTGGACTACACCTTTCAAATTAAAATCTGTTTGACCGTGTCTGATGAGGTAAATTTTTTTTCGATTCAAGTTTCTCTATTTTTGTTCAAAGGTCAAATAAACCTCATTTAGCTCATATTTTAATGGTATTTCTTTCAAAGCCCAGCTTAGATCAACTCAATGAAACCAGTAAGCAAAACATGGTCAGTCACTTGGGGATAGTATTCACTGCACTTGGGGATGATTTTATCGAGGCTACAATGCCTGTGGATTTTAGAACCAAACAACCCATGGGCTTGTTACACGGCGGAGCAAATGTTGTATTAGCTGAGACCCTAGGCTCAATTGCAGCATCACTTACCGTAAACAGAGAAAAGCAAGCGGTTGTAGGTTTGGAAATCAATGCCAACCATATCAAATCTGTTCGTGAAGGATTAGTCAGAGGAATTGCCAAGCCAATTCATTTGGGTAAAACCACGCAGGTTTGGGAAATAAAAATAGTGAATGAAGCAAATAGGCTCTGCTGTATTAGTAGACTAACTATGTCGATTTTAGATATAAAATGATCAATTCTATAGTATCAGTTTCCTACTCGATTACAGAAGTCCTCGACTTTATTATCAGTTATGGATTGGAATCAGAAGCATCTTTTGCACTTTGGAGAAAACCGAAATCCAACCAAATTGAATTCATATCTAATGAAAACTATATTCCAGAAAAGATTTCGATTAATTTAGAAGAAATTGAGCCAGGATTTATTGTACATCCTTTTGAGGATCAACCCAACAAAAAAGCTTTCCATATAGCTGCCGCTACTTACTGGAAGTTCCCTACAAAAGATTTTCTCGGCAGTGATGAGTTACCTGAGTCCCTAAATCGTTTTATAGAAAAATATAGCTCTGATCAGACTTCCAACAAAAGACTTCAGCTAAAAGAATCTAATTCAACAGATCAAACTAGCGCATCAAATGAAGACTGTAAGTCTCATTTCATTTCATTAGTCGAAAAAGGAATCGAGGCTATCCAAGCTGGACTAGTCGAAAAGGTGGTTCCTGCCAGAACTCAGTTGATCAAGTTGGATGAAAACTTTGATTTGGCGAAAAGCCTTCACCGAATGCTGGATGCTTATCCCAATTCATTTGTAAACTTTTTTCATATTCCTACTGTCGGAACGTGGATTCGCGCCAGTCCTGAAATACTGATCGAAACAAAGGAAAATATGTTTTATACCGTGTCCTTGGCAGGCACACAGCCAGCCAAAGGCGAAAATCCTTTGAAAACAGCGGCCTGGACCCAGAAAGAGATAAAAGAACAGGCTTTAGTCAGTAGGTATATCGTAGATTGCTTCAAAAAAATAAGGCTTCGAGAATACGAAGAGCAAGGTCCGAAAACAGTCCTAGCAGGCACCCTACTTCATTTGAGGTCAGATTTCAAAGTGGATATGCGGGCTACAAATTTCCCTCAGTTGGGATCAGTAATGCTAGAATTGCTTCATCCCACTTCGGCTGTTTGTGGAATGCCTAGAAAAGAAGCTCATGAGTTCCTCAAAAAATATGAAAACCTAGACCGTGCGTTCTTTGCCGGGTTTATTGGACCTGTGAATATTGAAGGTGAAACTTCCATTTATGTCAATTTAAGAACTGCTTCGCTCAGCAGAGATCAAGCAATATTGTACGCTGGAGCTGGAGTGACTGCTGATTCTGATCCTGAAAAAGAATGGGAGGAAACAGATCTCAAGTGTCAAATCATTGGTAAATTTTTACAAAACTCCACCGCTTGATCATCCAGCCTATTATCGATTTGGTGGCACTCTGTCATCAAAAGGGAATTACAAACGTGATTCTTTCCCCAGGCTCACGCTGTGCCCCGCTCACTTTAGCTTTTGCTAGACATCCTGAGATCACCAGTCGCACGATTTCCGATGAACGATCAGCAGCATTCATTGCGTTAGGAATGGCGCAACAGTTAGGTAAACCAGTGGCATTGGTGTGCACCTCAGGCTCAGCGGCGATGAATTACTTTCCAGCTATCGCTGAGGCCTTTTTTCAGCAGATTCCGTTATTTGTAATCACGGCAGATAGACCTCCTGAGTGGATCGATCAATATGATGGTCAGACAGTATTTCAAACCCAACTCTACGGAGATCATGTTAAAAAAAGCTATCGCTTTCCTGATTCATTTGAATCCAAGGATCAAATCTGGCATGCAAATCGAATTAGCAATGAAGCTATCAATCTTGCAAATCAGTTCCCTGCTGGACCGGTTCACCTGAATATTCCGCTTCGAGAGCCTTTTTACCCTGTAGCAGATGAGAAGCTAATCTTTCCTGAACACCCACGCAACATCGAAGTTCATGAGCCGGAAATCACACTCAAATCGCTCGAACTTCTTCAAAAAGAAATTCAATCTTTCCGAAAAATCTTGATTATCCCTGGTCAACAACTTAGAAATAAACGTATTCAAACTGTTCTAGAAAAACTAAGTCTAGAAAAAAAGGTAGTGATCGCCACGGATACTATTTCAAATCTTCAGTCTGAATCTACCATTTCTCTACATGACCATTGGCTAGGTAATCTGGATTTGAGTAAGTCCCTTCAACCAGATCTGATTTTGACTTTTGGGAAATCAATAATTTCTAAATCACTAAAGCTTTTTGCCCGGAAATCTACAGCAGCGCACTGGCATATCCAGTCTGATGGGGTGGCAAAAGATACTTTCCAAAAACTCACTCGGATTATTTCTGTAAGTCCAATTTCATTCCTGGATTGGCTTTCGGAGGAATTACCGCTGCAAGATTTAGAGTTCTATACTAGCTGGATTGATCTTCAGTCCAAAACTTCTGAGGCACTAGAGTCAACTTTATCCGATATTCCCTTTGGTGAATATTCCGCATTCCATATTATTTCAAAGTTTATCCCCAAAGGGTCCAAGATACATGTAGCCAACAGTATGGCTGTTCGCTATTTGAATTTCTTAGGGAAATGGAATCAAGAAATCTATTGCAATAGAGGTACAAGCGGGATAGATGGTTCTAACTCAACTGCGGTGGGATGTGCCTTAGTGAGCGATAAAATTATAACGTTGATTACAGGTGACTTGGCATTTTTCTATGATCGCAATGCTTTTTGGCATAATTATCCGCTTTCAAACCTGCGGATAATCCTACTCAACAATCATGCGGGTGGGATCTTTCGACTTATCGAAGGTCCTTCAAGTCAGTCTGAACTGGAAGAATTTTTTGAAACCAGACAAGCGCTAAATGGAAGTCACTTAGCCGCAGAATTTGGTTTTGAGTATAATCGAATTGATACAAAGTCAGATCTAGAAGCTTCTTTGAACGACTTTTATTCAGAAAGCTCAGTACCAAAACTTTTGGAAATAGAATCCAACAGTGAAGAAAATGCACGCATCCTAGATAAGGTGAAAGCAAAAATTAAATCTAAATTACTGGGGGAAGATCAAAATTAATCTGGTTGGAATACCCGAATATAATCTACCTTCATTACCTGAGGAAACTTAGTTTCACCGTCTGGCTTACCTGGCCATCTACCACCTACTGCCACATTAAAGATGAAGAAAAAGGGCTTGTGGAATTCATCCAAGCCTGCAGGCGTAATATCAATCACATGATATTCGACATTGTCAAGCAACCATACTATTTTTTGCTTATCCCAAACGATCGAAAACACATGGTATTCATCATTGAAAATCCCTGTACTCAACTTGGTTTTTCCACCATAGCTGGCATAGTTTCCAGCATTGTCCCAATGAACTGTACCATGAACCGTTCGCTCTCGATCTTCTACTGATCCTCCGATCATCTCCATGATATCAATTTCACCGCACTTAGGCCAGCTTACCTCCGAAAAATTCTCACCTAACATCCAAAGTGCCGGCCACATTCCCAGTCCTTTTGGAAGAATCGCACGAATGTCAACTCTACCATAAGTGTAGAACTTTTTACCTTTTGTAATCAACCGGGAGGAAGTGTAACTTTTACCACCTATGGATTCTTGCTTTGCAGTGATGATCAATTTGCCATCTGCCAAAGAAGTATTCTCTTTTTTGTAATATTCGAGTTCGTCATTACCCCATCCACAATTTGAAGGACAGCCATCACCAATCTCGTAAATCCAATCATCCGAAAGTGTAGCGCTATTAAACTCATCTGCCCAAACCAGTTTATATCCTGAGTAACTTTCTGGAGAAGTGAATCCGGCATTTGCATCTAATCCCAATGCTGCGGCATTCATAGTGATGCTTTTAGAATCTACCACAAAAAGTTGCTCATCGGCATAGGCCCGGAGTGTTACTGTATAATCACCCTTTACCTTGTAGGTATAAGTGGCTGAATTCCCATCTACACGTTGGTTAACTTCTCCAGGAGTGCCAAAATTGATTTTAAAAAAAGCGGCATTTGTAGCTGAAAAGGTAGCGCTCACTTCCCCATTTCCAATAAGCTGGAGTTCCAATTTGAGGTTAGACGGGCTCTCGATTTTCTCATCCACTTCGCTTCCACCTGAACAACTTGTCAACCAAATGAAGCAAAAAAACAACATGCTATATTTCGATAATTTTTCCATCTCCTTAATAGACATTATCACGAATTTTAATTCATTGCTTAAATTTAGGCTGCCGGGCTTTAGATTTGTTGCGATGAAACAAATATATCCAAAACACCGTGCAGCCCTACCTAAATTTAGGGCATTGACGAGTCTAAACCAATTTTGTT
>JBDNIP010000020.1:0-7042 GCA_041688245.1 Algoriphagus sp. | reverse complement strand
TCATAGCCATCGGCAGCGGACATGATGCCACCCACTGGCAGTGGCAAGATTTCTTCCTGATTTCCATTGACAGCTGAGACACCCCCTTTTGCTTCGATAATCAGATTGACCGCCCGACAGATTGATTCGTCATCGACGCCTACTGCAATAATATTGTGGGAATCATGCCCAACAGAGGAGGCAATTGCTCCGGATTTTAGGCCAAAATTTTTGATAAAAGCGACTGCTGGAGAAGCATCTTCGTAGCGATTCACGACTGTGATCTTTAAAATATCTTGTGCTAGATTCGATTCAGCAAATCCCTCTCTAACCAAAATCTCTCCTTCACTAGCAGGCGTGATCAACTGCCCGTCTAAAGCTTCGATTACTCTGACTTTACTTCCTTTTGATTTTATTTGAAAGTCTTTTGTGGTCTTCGGCAAACAATTGAAATTATTAATAATGTCATTATTGACTCGCTGAATCAGCGTTTTCCCATTTTCCGCTACTTTTTCACCATTTATATAGGTTGCCAAGACCTCGAATTTCTCCAAGTCTTTGACCAAAATAAAATCAGCAGGATCACCTGCTCTTAATTGACCAACTTGAAGTGAATAATGTGAAATCGGATTGAGGCAAGCTGCTCGAAGTACATCGAAAAGGTCTTTTCCTTTGGCAACAGCTCGAGCTGCGAGGTCATTGATATGAGATAGTGCCAGATTATCAGGATGCTTATCATCCGAGCAAAACATAATCATTTCAGGATAGTCATCGATCAGGTCGATCAGCGCTTCAAAGTTTTTGGCAGCCGAGCCTTCCCGAATGGCGATCTTCATTCCAAGCTTTACTTTGCCAAGCCCTTCTTCATAAGTAAAGCACTCGTGGTCGGTACTTGGGCCTGCTTCTACATATTTTTTGGCAAGCTCTCCCTGCAGTCCAGGCGCATGACCATCGATCGGTTTGCCATATTTTTGAGCGATCTTGATTTTTGCCATGACTACTGGATCTTGGTTCACCGTACCAGGCCAATTCATCATTTCTGCCAAGTAATGAATCTCCGGTCTGCTCATGAGCTGCTCGATATCTTCTACATTTATTTCGCCTCCAGCTGTTTCAAAAGGCGTTGCAGGCACGCAGGATGGTGCACCGAAATAGAATTTGAACGGGACCTGCCTGCCATTTTCAATCATATAATCTACGCCTTTCATTCCGCAGACATTCGCAATCTCATGTGGATCAGAGACGGTAGCTACCGTGCCGTGAACTACTGCCAATCGAGCAAATTCGGATGGAACAAGCATAGCGCTCTCCACATGTACATGGGCATCGATGAATCCCGGCGTCAGAAAAGGGAGGCCAGCTTCAGGAGCAACCGGCTTAATATTGTGAATTTTGGAATTCACAACACTGAGCAGTACCGGGTAAATTTTTTGATTTGGGATATCGACGAATTGCGCTTTGAGTTGCATGAGAATTGGGGCTTTTGAAATATGATTTAAGTCAGATTACTGATAGAGCTTTCTGGTATTAAAGAATCGGTGTGATTAAAACTACTATATTTGCGCCTGAATTAAAAAGCGGAAACGCATAGTTTTTAGATGGGTAAAATCGTAATTGCCATCGATGGTTATTCAGGTTGTGGTAAAAGTTCAACTGCCAAAGCAGTAGCAAAAATTCTGGGTTATACTTATATCGACTCAGGAGCGATGTATCGGGCTGCTACACTACACTTTTTGAATGAAGAGCTTTCTCCATCAAATGAAGAAGAGGTGAAGAAAGGATTAGATGCATTGGATATTTCATTTCAAATAAATCCTGAAATAGGACTTCAAGAGACTTATTTGAATGGGCAGAATGTGGAGGATGAGATTCGATCCATGCATATTTCTCAAAAAGTGAGCGAGCTGGCCACCATAGCTTTGATCAGAAAAGAACTTGTAGGGCAACAGCAACGTTTGGGAAATAAAAAGGGTGTAGTCATGGATGGGCGGGATATCGGATCAGTAGTTTTTCCAGATGCGGAGTTGAAAATATTTATGACCGCTAATCTGAACACCCGCTCCAAACGACGACAGCTGGAGTTGCTTGAAAAAGGACAAGCTGTTGAGTTGATAGAAATCGAGGAAAATTTGGCTGATAGAGATGAGGTAGATTCATCACGGACAGAAAGTCCCTTGATGAAAATGCCTGATGCGGTGGAAGTGGATACGAGTGATTTGACTTTTGAAGAGCAAGTGGCACAAATCGTGCAGCTAGCTAAGGCAAAAATTAAAATGAATTAGGCTATGGAAGTGACAATTGATAAAAATTCAGGCTATTGCTTCGGAGTAGAGTTCGCTATTAAGATGGCAGAGGATGAGATGGAGCACGGCGAGAAGTTATACTGTCTCGGAGATATTGTACACAACGATATGGAAGTTAGGAGATTGAGTGAGAAAGGGCTTGTAGTCATAGACAGGGAGCAGTTAAACCAGCTAACTGACTGTAAAGTACTGATTCGTGCTCATGGTGAACCACCCGAAACTTATAGAACAGCTATAGAAAATAATATTGAACTGATCGACGCCTCTTGCCCGGTAGTATTGAAGCTCCAAAATCGGGTGAAAAATGCATTTGATAAAATGGAGCGTGAAAAAGGGCAGATTGTGATTTATGGCAAGAAAGGCCATGCCGAAGTGATTGGGTTGACCGGTCAAACTTTAGAAAAAGCAATCGTGGTGATGGAGGAGTCAGATTTGGATAAAATAGACTTTACACGCCCAGTTACGCTTTTCAGCCAAACTACCAAGAGCACGAAAGGCTTTTATGAAATTTCTGGAAAAATTGAAGAGCGAATTAAAGCCAGCAAAGGAGAATTGACTGAGTTGGACTATAATGCCAATGATTCGATCTGTCGGCAAGTTTCAAACAGAGAGCCTCAACTTCAGCGATTTGCGAAAGAAAATGATGTGATTCTGTTTGTCTCTGGAAAGAAAAGTTCTAACGGAAAGGCGCTGTATCAAGTCTGCTTAGGTGAAAATCCGAGAAGCTTTTTCATTGAAAATGAGACAGAGTTAGATTTTGAGTGGTTTTCAAAAGATGATAAAGTTGGAATTTGCGGAGCTACCTCAACTCCAATGTGGTTAATGGAGCGTGTGAAGGTATACTTGGACCTTCAATCTCAACGAGTGTTAACCACCTAGTGATGAAGGATATCGTAACAAATAATTTTTTTTCAGATTAAAATTTTCAGATTAAACGGCAATAAAGTCAAAAATAAAAGGGTTATTCATTAGATTTAAACCTGGATTTAAAAGCTCATAGATTAAAACAGATATGTCTAAAATAGTGAAGCTTAAGAAAGGCTTTGACATCAATTTGGCTGGGAAACCGAAGAAGGAGTTCTCTGATTTCGCAACACCTCAAACTTTCGCTATCAAGCCAACGGATTTTATAGGTTTTCAGCGTCCTAAAGTCCTTGTAAACGAAGGGGATACTGTGAAAGCAGGTACTCCATTGTTGATCGATAAGAGTATGAGCCAAGTTATTTACGCGTCACCTGTTTCTGGAGAAATTGTAGAAATTAAGAGAGGAGATCGCCGGAAACTACTTGAAATTACAATTTTGGCTGATAAAGACATAATTTTCGATACTTCCCAAAAATTAAATCTTGAATCAATAGATCGAGATATCCTAATTGGGAAATTAGCAGCGAGCGGTGTTTGGCCTAATATCATCCAGCGACCTTTTGGGGTTGTAGCTAACCCTGCTGATGTTCCAAAAGCAATCTTCATCTCGGGATTCGACACGCATCCTTTGGCCCCGGATTACGGATTCAGTCTTCAAGGAGAGGAAAAATATCTTCAGGCAGGAATAGATACGTTGGCCAAACTAACTCTGGGCAAGGTTCATTTGAATCTTGATGGATCTAAGCCAGTTCCCGCAGTGTTCGCTGAAATTAAAAATGTACAAGTCAACCAATTTTCAGGACCTCACCCCGCAGGAAATGTAGGTGTGCAGATTCACCATCTTGATCCAATCAATAAAGGTGATATAGCTTGGACAGTTGCTCCAACTGGAGTAGTACAAATTGGTAAGTTTGTATTAGATGGTGTATATGACTCATCAAAGGTGATTGCAGTAACTGGTTCAGAAATCACTAAGCCATCCTACGTGAGGACTTACAGCGGAGCCAATGTTTCCACTTTTATCAAAGGAAATTTGAACTCGGGACATGTAAGAGTTATTTCTGGAAATGTACTGACTGGTGAGAGAATTCATTTAGAAGGTTTTCTAGGGTTCTATCATAATCATATCACTGTAATTCCAGAAGGTGATTATTATGAATTTCTCGGTTGGGCTAAACCAACAATAGAAAAATTAAGTTACCATAGAGCATTAGGCTTGTTCTCTTTTCTCACTCCAAAGAAGGAATTTGTTCTTGATTCAAATGGTAGAGGCGACGAGCGAGCATTCGTTCAGACTGGTGTCTTTGAATCTGTTACTCCAATGGATATTCTTCCTGTATATTTGTTGAAAGCAATCTTAGCTGATGATTACGATGAAATTGAGGAACTCGGGATTTACGAGATAGTGGAAGAAGATTTGGCTCTTTGTGAGTTTGTGGATGTATCAAAGCATCCAGTTCAGGAACTAGTAAGAAAAGGTATAGAGTTAATTCAGTATAGTTAAAAGATATGAAGTTTCTAAGAGAATTAATGGATAGGCAACGTCCTCTTTTCGAAAAGGGAGGCAAGCTAGAAAGTTTGTACTACGCGTTTGAAGCAGGAGAGTCATTTCTTTTTAGTCCGAAGCATACGACAGGTGTTAAAGGTGCCCAGGTAAAGGATGCAATTGATTTGAAGCGGATGATGATCACCGTTGTGGTGGCTCTGATTCCAGCATTGATTTTTGGGATTTATAATACCGGTCATCAGCACTTGTTAGCAACTGGTGGTACTACTGGCATTTGGGATCATTTTGGCGATAAGCTCACCACAGGTATGGTTTTAGTACTTCCTATTATTCTCGTAGCTTATGCGGCTGGTGGAATGGTAGAAGCAATTTTTGCGGTAATCCGAAAGCACCCGATAAATGAAGGATTTCTTGTAACTGGGATTCTTATTCCATTGGTAGTCCCTGCTACTACACCACTGTGGCAAGTTGCACTTGCAACTGTTTTTGCGGTTGTGATTGCCAAGGAAGTCTTTGGGGGAACCGGCATGAATATTCTCAATGTTGCAATGACTGCAAGAGCGTTCCTGTACTTTGCGTATCCTGCTCAGATTTCAGGTGATCAGGTTTGGACGTATTTAGGTGATAAAGCTGCTGTGGATGGTTATTCGGGCGCGACAGCTCTTTCTGTAGCGTATAATGCTGGTATTGATGGTGTGCCTGTCACAGATGCCTTAGCTACTCACAACTCAGTAATGGGAACAGATTTATTTAGTTTTTCAAATTTATTTGTGGGCTGGATACCTGGATCAATAGGAGAAACATCCACGCTTATGGTATTGGTAGGAGCTCTAATTTTAATTGGAACAGGAGTTGCCAGTTGGAAAATTATAGTTTCGGGTTTTGCCGGTGCGTACATAATGGGATTTATAATGAATCTTTTTGCAGTCAATGAGTATATGGCCATGCCTCCAGAGTACCACTGGGTAATTGGAGGATTAGCCTTCGGTATTGTCTTTATGGCAACTGATCCAGTCTCCTCAGCCCAGACCGAAACTGGAAAGTGGGTTTATGGTTTGTTAATAGGTATATTAACGGTTATTATCCGTGTTACCAATCCAGCGTACCCAGAGGGAATTATGTTGGCGGTGCTGTTCATGAATGTTTTCGCACCGTTGATCGATTATTATGTAGTTAAAGCCAATAAAACAAGGAGGTTACAACGTGCAACAGTCTAACACTTATATTATTACATTTTCTGTCATTCTGACAATAGTTTTGGGACTACTTCTTTCTGGTACTTCTCAGGTTCTAGGTCCGATGCAGAAAGAAGCAATAGCTTTAGATCAGAAGAAGCAAATTCTGGGAGCAGTTATTTCAGGAGATGAAGTTGCCGCGATGACACCAGATGATGTAAATACCTATTATAATAGCCATATCACATCCACTGTAGTTGATACGAATGGGAGAGAGGTGGCAGGAGTAACTGCTCAAGCTGTAGACGTAGCGAAAAATTACAAAAAGTCTGCTGCTGAACGTCAATTTCCAGTCTATGTCTTTCACGAAGAAAATGATCCAGCTAAGGTAAAGTCTTATGTTTTCCCGATCTATGGAGCAGGTCTTTGGGATGCTATCTGGGGCTTTCTTGCATTGGATACTGATATGAATACCGTAGGTGGCATTACCTTAGCTCATGCTGGAGAGACTCCTGGCCTTGGAGCAAGAATCACTGAACCCGGAGTTCAAGCTAGATTTGAAGGAAAACAAATTTTTGATGAGGGAGGAGATTTAGTTGCAATTCAAATGCAAAAAGGTGAGGGTAAAGACTACGATAGTAATCCACACCAAGTAGATGGTATGTCTGGTGCTACAATCACTGCATATGGAGTCAATAATATGCTAAAGAATTATTTAGGGTATTATCAGCCATACATTGAGAGCAAGAAGTCCTCCTCAGCCGTTGCTGTGTTATAATCCAATAATCAACTCTAGAATATAAAAATATGAGTGTTGAAACTTTAGAAAAAACGAAAGTAAAGAAGCCCGCTGAAGCAATTCTTTCGAAACGAAGGAGAAAATTAGTATCTGATCCATTAGTTGATGATAATCCAATCACTATACAGGTATTAGGTATTTGTTCAGCGCTAGCAGTGACTACACAAATGAAGCCTACATTAGTAATGGCAATATCGGTAATTTTCGTGGTTGTGATGGCGAACCTGACAATCTCATTGATGCGAAATACGATTCCAAGCCGTGTTCGAATAATCGTACAGCTTGCAGTAGTGGCTACACTAGTAACCTTAGTAAGTGAGGTTTTGAAGGCCTTTGCTTTTGATATGTATAAGGAGCTCTCAGTGTTCGTAGGTTTGATTATTACCAATTGCATTGTAATGGGTCGATTGGAAGC
>JBDNIP010000203.1:0-4264 GCA_041688245.1 Algoriphagus sp. | reverse complement strand
TTCACAAAAAAAATCAATCATTATTCATTTCACAGGCACTACAAAACCTTGGCATTGGAGCTGTAAGCACCCTGATCGTGGACTTTATTGGAAATACCTGCGGAAAACACCTTTTAAAAGGCGATTTCCAGAAAACCCAAGCGTTATAAATTTGCTTCGTTGGGTTGCACCAAAAGTAGTTCTGGAATTTTTTTATCAGAAAAAGAACCGTCTGAAAGGACTATTTAATTAAGCTGAAATAGTGATAAAACTTTATATTCCTGATTGCAAATCTTCAGGACAACCCATATTTGAGATTTTTGAAAAATATGAACAAGGTGAAATTAAGATTGCAACATTGGCATCTCCATTTTTTCAGCTTTGTCAAAATCCAAAAGATGCAGATTGGATTAGTATTCCATTTTTCTCAAGCAGTATGACAGGCCCCGAGGGTAAAAATCTTATCCATCAGGCCCATGTTATTGCTGAAGATCTAGGGAAACCCTTTGCTATTTTTTCGAATTCTGACATCATCGTCGATCCTAAAGTATCACCGGTATTTATTTTCAGCCCCGGGACCTATGCTAGGATGGAGAATCAGGTGGAATTGCCAGCATTATTACCTTATGATCCGATTCATCGCTGGCAAAATGGCGATTGGGCCCCGAAAATCTTTAAAGGAGAAATAGAAATTGGGTTCTGTGGTCAGGCTACTCTTAATCCCTTGAAATTTCTTAAAGATTGGTACACCATCGAATCTCTTCGGTGTAAAAAGAAAAACCGAAAATCACCATTCTTGTATATCCCGAGATTTCTTCCAGCTTTTGAGCGCGGAAGACTGCTACATAGTCTTGAAAATTCTAAGGGACTGAAGACTAATTTTCTGCTTCGGAGTCATTATAAAGCTGGAGCAACCACAACCGCCAATAAAAATAAAGTAGAGAAAGAGTTTTATGAAAATATTTACTCAAATTTATTTACACTTTGTTTAAGAGGTATGGGAAATTATTCAGTCCGTTTTTACCAAACTCTGGCAATGGGTCGAATCCCTGTCTTGATTGATACGGATTCTCAGTTAGCATTTGCTAAGCAGATAGCATACGAAAATATAATTGTGAAAATTCCCTACCAGGATCGATTCAATTCAGTATCCTATTTGCAGGAGTTTTTGAGAGATAAAACACCCGTAGACATCGAAAATATCCAAAAGGAATGTAGACGCGTCTGGCTGGAAAATTTCAACACCAAAGCGATGCTGGAAAATCTGGCTTTGGAAATGAAGGCATTAGCGATAACTTGGAAAACTAATCATTCCAAGTCCTGAAAAAGGTAAACATACTTTACGCACCTCGCACTAGATTAACCATTCAAAAAATTAAACCCAATCGCATCGAAGAATTTGTTTGCAACTCTATTTTCTTAAAAAAAATCCCCAGTGGCTCAAATAACTATTCTCAGTATCCCGAATTAGTATTCTATTCAACTAATCTGAATATTAAAAAATAGCAAATCTTTGGTTTAACCAAAAGAGACAATTCCAGCATCTAAATGGAAAAACAGTTCTCTTAATTGAATACCAAGGACCATTCATCGGAAATACAGAAAACATAATTGAGCTGTCAGTAAACAGAAGGCATGCTTAAATATATAGCTAAAACCATGTTTGGAAAAGCTATTCACCTTAAGCGTTTTTCAATAAAAAATCAATACAGCACATTTAGGAAATAAAAGATATGAAAATTGAAATCCCCATGTGGACAACCCATTATAATCAATTATTATATAGCTTATTGATTTATTCCGAATCTAAACAGCTTGATCTGGAGATCACGCTAAACAACGAGATACCTATTAATGGAGCGATTTTAAATTTTAATTCGAAAAGAATTTTTTTTGATTATTCTGACGCCACAGAACTTATTGATATGAGTTCCAAATATGATTATTATTTCAAAAGATCATTGAGCTTGCAGGATGTCAATATTGCAAAAAATGTTTTTCCTTTAAATTTCCAAGTCAATTTTTCCTACAGCCCATTTAAGCTTATATCCAAAATGCAATTCGGTATTTTGAAAAATAAGGGCTCTTTCGTGGAATTAATCAGAGCAATAGATACTTTTGGAATCCTTACCAATGATTCACACTACAGTATTAATATTGACAAGTTCAAAAGAGAAAGTAAATCCAAAGGGAAAGTCATCTTCATGACAAGATTGTGGGATCCAGCACGAAACGAAGACTCCGAGGAAAAAGAAAGGAGAAGAATCCAAAATGATTTTCGCATCAATGCCTGTCGAACAATAAAAAGGGAGTTCCCTGATGCCATTGTAGGCATCTATCCAGATGATTTTGCAATTAAAATCGCTAATGATGTCTTACTGGATTTAAATAGTACCAAGAAAAAATATTATCTGGACAGCCTTTCCCAGTGTGATATCGCAATTGCTGATGATGGTCTAAAAGATACTTCAGGTTGGAAAATAGGTGAATACATTATGTGTGGGAAAGCTGTGATATCTACACCTATTAATGTGATGATTGAAGATTTTCGAGAAAATATAAATTATTTATCCACAACTTCAAGGGATAATTATTTGGAATTGCCGGATTTGATCCACAAACTTTTAAATAGTGATTTCTATAGGGAGATTCGATATAATAACGCTGTGTGGTATGAGAAACATCTAAGTCCTGTTTCCTACATTTCAAACATAATTGCTAAGACAGAAGACAAAATTGTTTGTAAATCAATAGATAGTTTTGATTGATTTTAGTCGATTTTTTCGAGTGAATTTCCGAAACATTGCAAATAATTTGATGAGAAACATTGGATCCTTGATAAGTTCAACCACCGATCTTCTGTTTTTAACCCCTTTAGTTAGTCAAGTAAGCCATATTCAGGATTTTTTTAACAATTGCATTTCTTAAAAAAAAGTGACTAGTAACGAAAAACATATACCTAATAGACAGGCAGTTTCGACCAATAATTGAATCCCGATGAAAATATTGACACTCTTAAATATCCCTAATTATTATTGTTCTTTTTACTTATTAGGACTAGAAAAAATAGCAAATCTGCGCTTTAGTCCCAGAAAAGAATTTGCACATCTAAATGGCAAGCCATTCTTGGTAATAGAATATAAAGGAAAGGTTGCTGTCATCGAAAATGATGATCCGGTGGGAGTTGATATGCCTTCCTATTCCGATTCAGATTTATATTTTGCTACCAATAAACTGCTCGCTAGAGAAGACTACAATATGGATAAGGTCATGTCTATCTATCCACATTATTCCATCGATAACGCATTTGATTACCTCAAGCTTTTCGGAGTCAAGGGTGCAATTAACTTAGGTCCAAAAGAATTTCTTCGTCAATTTTATAACCTTTACAGAAGACCTTATTGGCGTAATATGCCGCATAAGTCCTTAGAGGGAGATTACGTTTTTTTCTCAGGAAGTACGTGGAAAAAGGAAAAATGGGCCAATCAAGTGAGAGCGGCATTTATACAAGCCTGTCAAGCTAATCCTAATATTACTTTTGAAGGAGGAATGAATCCCCGATCTGATGGTGATCGCTGTGGTCTTCCGTCGGAAGTGATGGATCAGCGATACACACCAAAGGATTTTGCTGAGAAGTCTTCTCGTTCTGTAATCGGATTTAGTAATCCTGCAGTCTTGGATGCGGTAAGTTGGAGATTGGGAGAATATTGGAATTACAGTTGTTTTGTCATGGCTTTTCCATTCAAAATTGATATTCCCACAGTACCTGAGCATGGGAAGAATATCCATTATGTCCAAGATCCCGCTGAATTTTCGGAAGTACTTACTTTTGTGATGAAAAATCCGGCATACCGAGAAAAAGTCGCCCGAGGAGGAAAAAGCTATTTTGATGAATATTGTCTTCCCGAAATTCAAGCAAAAAGAATTCTTGATTTATTAGAGAAATCCTAAGTCACAAAAACCAGAAATAATTTAAAATTTTAGAGTCCTTATGACACATCCATATTTTTCAATCAATGGCCGAAAAGTAGGTTACGATTATCCACCACTGGTAATAGCCGAGATTGGCATCAATCATGAAGGCTCTTTACTTACTGCGAAGGAAATGGTCGATGCTGCTCATAGCGCAGGTGTTGAAGTAGTGAAGCATCAAACACATATTGTAGCAGATGAAATGTCGGGATCTGCAAAGACAACTATCCCGGGTAATGCTAAAGTAAGTATCTATGAGATCATGGAGCGCTGTGCGCTGAATGAATCTGATGAATTGAAATTGAAAATCTAT
>JBDNIP010000202.1:0-4767 GCA_041688245.1 Algoriphagus sp. | reverse complement strand
TAAGTTGTTGATGCCCATCTTGGGAGTTATTTTCAGGTATTTGCCCGGATCGACTTTCATCTCATCTCGAAGTAAATACATCTGCAAGGCAATCTCTTGAGCATAGCTAGTAAATGGATCAAACTAGGATTAGACTGATGACAAGAATTTTAAGTTTCATAGTAAGATGATTTTAGGTTAACCCAATCTAGCCAAAAACATTAAAATTTATAGAAAATGGTTCAGGAAAGGACCTTTTTGAGAAGCTTACTATTCGGTTATTCATCAGGAAAGCTTAAATTGAAATTCAAGCCACACTCAAATGACCTCAAGAAGAAAATTTATCCAAAACTCCTCATTATTAGGATTAGCCATGAGTATCAAACCTGATTTTTCTCTTTTTAAAGCCCAAGACCAGATTCTAGGTCATGGAGATTTCAAATATAAAATCGATCCAAGTTGGGGAAATTTAGATCCAGCCAAAGTTCCTGTAGTCAATTGCCATGAGATGGTCATGGATCGAAAAGGTCGGATGATTATGGTTACCGATGAGGCCAAAAATAATGTGATTATCTATGATCAGTCCGGAAAATTACTTGATACTTGGACATTAGGATTGGATCGCGCTCATGGTCTTTCGATCGTAGATGAGGGAGATGCAGAATACCTTTGGGTGGTGGATAATGGTGGCCGAGTCGTGAAAACCACACTTGGCGGAGTGATCGTTTCTGAAATAATTTCTCCACTCAAAGAAGGAATTTATGAAGAGAAAATGCGATGGACTCCAACAGAAACTGTAGTTGCTCCAAATGGTGATTTATACATCGCTGATGGATATGGATCTCAATACTTTTTGCAATACGATAAGGATGGTAACTTCATCCGAAAATTTGGTGGAGAGGGGCATGGAGACGCTCAATTCAAAACTGCACATGGGATAGCCATCGATCAGCGGGGAGGAAAAAATCCTACTTTACTTTGCACCTCAAGAGGTCATAATTCTTTCAAGCGATTTACGATGGAAGGAGAATATATGGAGACAATTTTCTTACCCGGCGCATTTGTATGTCGACCTGTGATTCATAAAGAAAATCTCTACGCTGGAGTATGCTGGTCGAGACTGAAGTATTTGGAGCAAATGGATAATTCCGGCTTTGTGACCATCCTGAACAAAGAAAACAAGGTGGTGTCCAATCCTGGGGGTACGGCTCCCGAATACCGAAATGGGGAACTACAACTTATGATGCAGTCTGAGCAGGTATTTAAGCATTGCCATGACGTATGCATTGATCAAGATGAAAATATATATGTCTGCCAGTGGAATGCCGGAAAGACTTACCCAATCAAATTGACAAGAGTTTGATACTTTTAGGTTAAGCTGAAATAGAATTTATTTGATTAGCCTCTTAATTGCTAATGATAAGTCTTTCACAAAACTGCCGCTTTATTTAATACGTACGCTATCCGCGCACCGAGCGAGGTCGAGGTATGAGATATTTAATTTGGCGAACGGTCTGATTACAGATAACCTGAATTTCAAGGTAAAAAAAAATTCACTTACTTAAACCTGATAAAATAGCCGGTGTATGGAATTTTTGTATTTTTAGTTTCTAATTCTGGAAGTAAAAAAATGATACTGAATGAAATTCTTTGGGGCCCAGAGGGAAGAAAATGACTTGGATCAATTGCAAAATAACATATCTCTGGTTTTTGCATTTTTAGCTGGGATTTTAATGGTTTTTTTAGCGTTTTCTGACATGATATTAGGCTTAGACCCATTTATTATCAAAACGAAATTCCTTTTTGCGATTCCTTACTTAGGTGGTTACTGGATTATGCGTAAATATGGATATCATCAGCTCATTATCCAGTTTTTGATATTTATAGGCCTGGTATTAGTCTCTATTAACTATTTCTACAATGACGGTTATCAAGGACCAACGTTCTATACCATTTTTATTTTCGTAGTTGGAATAGGTATTTTGATAAGAGGCTGGCAAAAGATTGCTTGGATGCTTTTTGCATTTATTACATACTCCACCTTATTCTATGGGGAAATTAATGAATGGTTTATCGTGACTAGATATTATACCGGGCTTGAAAACTTATACTATGATCATTTAGTCACTATCTGGTGGACAGGAATTTTTTCATTTCTAGGAATTCATATTTTTATAAAAAACTATAGCGATCAAAATAACAGAATAAAACTTGTTCAGGCAGAACGTGAGCTTGCCATGCAAGAGCTAGCTTCCCTGAATACCAAAAAAAATCGGTTGATTGCCTTGCTTTCGCATGATCTGAAAAACCCAATCGGTATGCTGGGCCAGACCTTGGACTTGGTAGACAAAGATGCTTTTGAAGAAGGAGAACTTGAACTTATCCTTAAAAATTTAAGAAATCAAAGCTATCATCTTTCCGGAATGCTGAATAATACGTTGAATTGGGTGCTAGCAGAATTAGAGGATAAGGAACCGGAAAAGGAAAGAGTAAGTATCTATAAGCTTACAGATGAAATGAAAGAAGGGATGCTGGTTCAAGCTGTTTCAAAAAAGCAAGCTATTATAAGTCCAAAAACTGGAATTGACCAAATTCTTGAAATAGAAGTGTCGGAAATTCGAATTATTTTAAAAAATCTTCTCGATAATGCAATTAAATTCACGCCAGTTGGAGGTGAAATTGAATTCGATTTAATCAGTTCTGAGAAAGAAATCACCTGGAACATAAAAAATGAGGGTAAATCTATCCCTCCGGCGGAAGTAATAAATCTCTTTGATTTTAAGGTAAAGACCACTTATGGGACCATGCGCGAGAAAGGAACTGGAATCGGCCTTCCGCTTTGTAAGAAAATAGCGGATAAACTGGAAATGGAATTGGAGTTTTCAAGAACAGCTAATGGAAAAAACAGCTTTCATTTGACCAAGAGGTTGAATTAAACCAATACCACCATCAGACTTTTCGCTCCATGAGCCCCAATCACTAAAGACTGCTCGATATCAGCCGTCTTAGAAGGGCCAGCGATAAATAGTCCAAATCCTGAATGTTGATCACCGAGCCGATCATAAGCCCGATGCATGGTGGTTACTATGGAGTCCCGACTTACTACGATTGCTAAGTGCTCGGTGATAAATGGAATAGCCCGTAGTCTCAAGTCAGCGTCTTCTAGCCAAATAGCTCCGTTTTCTGCTACCGCAAATTGTCCTTTCAGAATAGCTAAATCCAATTTAGAAAAGCTGTGTACATCCACTGGTAAAACTTGATTCGAAAAGTTTTCGAAACTGGTATCAGTAGAAAAAATGCTGGGATAGATTCCTGATTCTAATTTTGTAATCAGTTCCTCAGCACTCAGAATTTCTCCATTATTTCCTGCGATGGAAGTACAAAACGCTTGTACTAAATCAGTAGCTCCCTCAAAGTCCGGAATTTCAGGTAAAGGCTTCTGATCTAGTTTCAAACTTCGGATTTTTTCGATGATGCTATCTTTACTGCTCATGGTCGATTTTTTTTAACCCATTCTTTAAAGCTTTCATTTGGAACAGGAGGCAAATCACGTTGCTTCCCCCATACATTTACAGGATTGTAGATCAGTGATTTCGGAAGATTTTTCAAAGCCATTCGCATGATCTTACCTGAATAATTATAGCTTAATGGACTTTTGAAAATTCCATTTCCAAACTTCATAGATAGACCTTTGATTGATGTGCCTTGAGCCTTGGTGATTTCCTGCCGCCAGAGGTAAAGCTGCTCATGGATATTGATTTTTACAGGGCAGACATCGGTACAGCTTCCGCAAAGGGTGGAGGCAAATGGCAGACTGCTGTGCTTTTGAAGGTCTAATCCCGGAGAAAGAATCGATCCGATAGGGCCGGGAACGGTGCTTTTGTAGCTAAATCCGCCACTTCTGCGATAGATCGGGCAGGTATTCATACATGCTCCGCAGCGGATACATTTCAGTGAGTCTCTGAAATTTTCTCTCCCCAGTTGCGCAGTTCGACCATTATCTACTAAGATGATATGGATTTCTTTTCCATTTTCAGGACTTCTGAAGTGCGAGTTGTAATTCGTGATGTTTTGACCAGTTGCAGATCTGGCAAGAAGGCGGAGGAAAACTCCTAGGTGGTTTCTCTTAGGGATGATCTTCTCGATTCCCATACTTGCGATATGCGTATCTGCCAGATGGACTCCCATATCGGCGTTCCCTTCGTTGGTACAGACTACAAATTCGCCCGTCTCCGCCACCCCAAAATTCACTCCGGTGATAGCTACTTTGGCAGCTAGAAATTTCTCCCGAAGGTGATGTCTTGCAGCTTGAGTGAGGTAATACGGATCCTCATTTCCTTTTTCGGTTCCTAGCCTTTCATGAAAAAGTTCTGATATTTCCCCTTTTTTTAGGTGAATAGCCGGCAAAACGATATGACTTGGTGGCTGACCGAGAAACTGGACAATTCGCTCTCCTAAATCAGTATCAACTACTTCTACACCGTTTTTTTCCAGAAAAGGATTTAGGTGGCATTCTTCGGTCAAGATTGATTTACTCTTTACGATTTCCGTACAGTCCTTTTTTTTCAATATCGAAAGTACGATTGTATTATGCTCTTCGGCGTCCTTAGCCCAGTGAATATGAATACCATTTTTACTGGCATTACGCTCAAATTCCTCCAAGTAGTCAGCCAGATTTCCCAACACATTATCCTTGATTGAAGAGGCCAATTCACGCAGCTCCTCCCATTCGGGGACGGTTTTGCTCATTTTATCTCGTTTGTCCCGGATAAACCAAAGGGTATCATC
>JBDNIP010000201.1:0-8793 GCA_041688245.1 Algoriphagus sp. | reverse complement strand
CAGAGCTACTTAAAGATGCAGTTTTGCATTCTTAATTAAAATCAAATTTTATACCTCTTCCATCTTTTTACTGATGCCATTGCGGACCATCATTTTAGCTAATACTCTGCCGAAGCTTGCTTCGGATTTATATCAAAATGGGATTTACATTTCAGGTGCTGGGGCATTATTGAAAGGGGTGAAAGAGCGATTGAGTGAAAGACTAGGTTTAAAAATAATTTTAGTAGAAGACCCTTTGAATGCTGGGATACTGGGAGCTTCAATTATCTTAAGAATAGTGAAAGCTATGCTTTATTGATTTTACAATAATTTATGGGTTATTTTTCGATAAGTTCTTTTTTTACGGTCGAGCTTTTTCTGTTCGTAGTAGTTGCAATCCTAGCATTTAAGCATAAGTATTACAAATTTTTAGGGGGATTATTTTTTATATACCTACTATTCTTTTCCCCGCTGGCAGCTGTGTTGTTAAGTGTACAAGAGCGAAGGTATGCTGTGCTGAAAGCGCTGCCTCCAGATGTAGCGACGATTATAGTGTTGGGAGCGGGAGGCACTCCTGAAGTTGGATTATCCGTTTACCAGCGTTTGGGGTCTTCGGTTTTGCAGCGCTGCCTGGAAGGTATCCGCATCTGGAAATTGGATCAGACCAGATTATTGGTGTTTTCTTCCCGAGGCAGCGCAGGATATCCTTCGCAAGCCTCCATGTATGCTGACCTGGCGATAGCTCAGGGCGTGGATCCAGCACGTATTTTTCTGTTGGAAAATGGATTTAATACAGAATCCGAAGCCCTGGACTTTAAAAAATCTTTTCCGGATGAGAAAAGCATTATTTTGGTAACCTCTGCCAGCCATCTGAGAAGAGCTTCGCGTATTTTCTCAAATCATGGGCTAACGGTGACTCCTGCACCGGCAGATTTTAAGATCTTAATTCATCCCGGTGGTACTCGTTATAGTTTCCTTCCTTCGGCTACTGGTTTGGACTACTGGAATATTTTGATTCATGAGTGGCTTGGGCAGTTGTGGGTTGTGAGTTATCAGGGTGAGCAGTGAGCAGTCTCGGTGGGTGGCAGTTGGGAGGGGGGATATACCTATGAATAAATTGAAGAAAAATAAGGGGGAGATGGATAGTTCGGAAGATCAGAAAATAGTGTGGATATGCCGTCATAGTATTAAGCGCTATGGACTTTTGCCGGATTTGGCTCGCTAAGAATTGCCTTTTCAAACGCTTGACTTTGGCTAATCACCGCTCCGATTATTTTTTTGCCAGTCTAGGCAACCAAGCCAATCCACTTATTTAAGCAGTTGGGAATAGTTGAGTCCTTATGCAGCTATGGAAGCTGTCGCTGGGCAGACTAAAGAAGAAGAATTACTATTTTTTACATATACCCACAAGTATACCGGTAAAAGGCAAAAAGCAGCTTAATACACGGAGTTAACAAAGCATTGACTGTATTATCCCCATTGCTGTTGGAACACGTCATGCGCCTGCCCCGCCGTGGCGGGCCTGCCTCGCCGTGGCTGGCATGCCTCACCGTGGCGGGCCTGCTTGCCTAATTAGGCAAAGAAATAGCCATCACTGGTATCATTGTGGGTAATCATCGTTTCTTTTTTAATAGTTTACCGATTTTTGACTTTGATGGATTATCAAGGTAGCCTTCAGAGTCAGAATAGTAGCCATACCCATAGCCATACCCATAGCCATAATCACCAAGACCAGTCTTGTAGGTATCGTTGATTATTGCGTAAAGATTTTCTATTTCAAATTTATTTTTGAGGTCATTTGCTACATTAGCCTGATTGATAAATGAGTAATTCTGTCTAAAAATAAAAAGATTCACATCTGAATATTTCGTCAGGTCGAGGGTTTCCGAAACCAAAGCTATTGGTGGCGTATCAATAATGATGAAATCAAACTTGCTTTTTAAAGATAGGATCAAACTTTCAAATCTTGGGGTATTGATTAATTCAGAACTTCGTTCTAAATAAGGACCCGCGCTGAGAACAAAAAGATCTTCTTGCGTGGTAGACTGTACCATACCTTCCCAGTCTTCACCTTCCTGAAGCAGGTAAGTAGTTACTCCGCGATCATTGTTTAAGTTCAATTCTTTGTGCAAGCGAGGCTTTCGCAAATCCATTCCGAGAATTAGCGTTTTCTTCCCCAGCGCTGCATATATACTTGCAATTTTGATACTGATATAGGTTTTTCCTTCCCCTGATTTAGTGGATGTCACCAGTATTACTCCTTTGTTTTTGAAGTTGAACCTGATTGCCAAACTTGATCGGATATTCCGGAATGACTCTGTGGTCATGGATTTGCTCATCTGAGAAAGTAGCCCAGTAGTGTCTTTCTCACGGGGTATAGCGCCAATGATTGGAATGTCTAATAACGCTTCCAATTCTTTCGGATCTGATACTTTGTGGTAGAATAGCGACCATACCACCAGAATAAACAATGGAATTGAGGTTCCTAATGCCAAGCCAAGCGCGTAATTTCTGTTTCGATTGGGAGATATGGGTATCGGGTTTACCATTGCCGCATCGTAGATCTGATGATTGGTGGTCGTAGATGCTTTTTTGATTTCAGTTTCAGCCCTTTTCTCCAATAATAGCGTGTAGATTGATTCATTTACTTTAAATCGTCTTTCAATGGAAATTAAATTTCGTTCCACCTCCGGAAGTTTGTTTAGATCTCTGTCTACTGATCCTACTAGGCCTTGGATTCTTTTGATCTGATTTTCAATATTTACAATTGCGTTAGTAATACTTTCGTTCAGGTTGCTTTTGAGATTCTTCAGTCTATTGTTCAGTTCTCTGGTATAGGAGAAGGAGTCCCCGATTAGCACCCCACTCAGCCCTGCTCTCTCATTCTGTAGGGTGATGAGTTCTGTCACCATGGCAGTGATGATAGGATCCTGGATACCGGCTATAGATGGGATAAGCAAGTCTTTACTGCCTGGAGTATCCAGGTAGTTCTTCAGGTTTTTATAGAAATCCAAGGTGGAGCTTTGGCGATTTAGCTCTTCGTCTAATTTGATTGACTCCAAAAGAATATTGGAGCCTTTGGAGGAGATATCTGTAATTTTGTTGACCTGCCTGAAATTCTCAATTTCGTTTTCGTAGAGATTTATACTGTCATTGATCGTTCGTATTTGACCCTCAATAAAGTCTAAGGTCTGCTGGGTTGCAAGATTTTTTTGCACCAAATCATTTTCTAAGAAAGTACCCATCAGGGCATTTACGTATTCACTTCCAATGACCTGATCGGGATGGTTGATTCCGATTTTGAGAACAGATGATTCCTTGTTGACTGGATTGATTAGTATTTGCTTCTTAAAAGAATTTGCAAGATCATTATCGTTCATAAAGCTAAAAAAGATTCCTTCTGAATAGTCAGCTAATTTATAAACTGTGAAGTCAAAAAACTCAGTTTTAAGTGACTTTCCGTAAGCCGCTTTATAGTAGCCCTTTGCTATAGCTTGATCCACGGATTGAAAATCCAGTGCTTTGTCGTCAGAGACTTTGTTGAATACTTTTACATTCTCCATATCCAGTAACTGGAGTTTGTAGGTTGTATCGCTCAGAGGTGTTATTTTAAATTTAACCTTTTCCAATTGATTGTGAGCCCAGTTTACTTCGGTGAGGATTGGAATTTGTTTATTGTAAATTTGTCTGTATCCCCAAAATTCTTCGGTATAATAATTTGTATTTAGGTTTAGTTTATTGACATTTTCTAGGGCAAGAGAGTAGGTGTTTAAAAATACTTTCTGATTCTCTACTTGCGTATTTTTTACACTTGGAGTTGCCGATGAAAACAAATCTAATCCAAGCGAATTCTGATCTTCACTAATCAATAAAGTACCTTCTATGGCATATATTGGCGTGGTTTTATTTGTAATGTAGTGACTTACAGCTACAGCTATGATAATCGAAGCTAAAAAGTAGTACCAATTCCGTAAAATTTGATTTATTATCCTTTTAGGTTCAAAAATATCTACGCTATTCCCGCTGTTGATTTTTTTATTTTCTAGTTCATTCATTGATTTACCTGAAAAAGCTCAGTAATAGTAATACAGTGGTTAAGGTACTTGTAATCAGTAAGATATTTTGACTTGCACTTTCTGTCCGTGCGAATTCCCGTTGTTTCAAGGGTTCTGCATAGATTTGATCGTTCGTTTGTATAAAATAAAACGGTGTACGGATAATATTCCGGTCTAACAGGTTGATTCTATGTATTTTGGACCCCTCAGGATATTGTCTGATTATGGTTATCTCTTCTCGTTTGGCGAAGGTCGTAAAATCTCCGGCATTGGACAATGCTTCAAATATGGTCATTCGATCTTGAAGTACTGTAAATTTCCCGGGTCGGTTGACTTCACCAAAGACTGAATATCTAATGCCACCTAACTTGACTCGAATGTAGATCTCTTCATTGACAATCGTTTTTAATTCATCCTTGATAGCTTCTTTTGCCTCTTCGAGCGTGCTGCCACTTACTTTGACTTTCCCAAGAATGGGTAGTTCTATATTTCCCAATTTGTCAACCGTATAGCCGGTCATGTAATACACATCGCTTCCACCTTGCATCATGCCACCCATACCTCCTTGCATTCCGCCGGTGATCACAAATGATTGATTGATAAATTCAACCGTAGTTTTGATATCTATACTTATGATGTCATTGTATTGTAGACGGTAATCTTGTAATTCGTAGGGAATCAGTGTATTGTCTGTAAGCGTTTCGTCTCCTTCAAGATTTTGGAGGTAAACCAAGGATCTATTTGATATACAAGAACTTAAAAATAAAATGATTGAAAACAGGGGTACTACAATTCCTTTTTTAGTTCTGTACATAATGCAAATGTCTCATATATGAGAAAACTTATGCATCAAATATTTTTAAAAGTGTAAAAAAGTAAACAAAGTGTGCAAATCTGAAATGTCATAAATAACTGAATATGGGATCCTTTATTTACCAAAATATACAATTTGTTTACATTGGTTTAATTGCATTGTATTTCACTGTCCAAATAGTACTAGGTTTCGAAAAAATACTTCGTGTTATGAATAATGTAAAATTATTATTGTTGGCTTTGTTTGTGATTATAGGAAGTTGTGTTCCTGCCGAACTAGATAGTATTCAAGCCTTTGAATTCACATTTCCCGGTTTAGAACTAGTGGATCCACTCCCCGAGGTTGTTCTTACCGAACCTGTGGCAGTTGTGGAAACTGACGGAGACATCACAATTCCCGTGGAAGCAGACGAATTGGTAGCAAACGTGGTTGCCGCTGTTGTAACCAATGATATAACGCAGGAGAATTTGGACCTGATCCAGGCATTCTCCGAAATTGCTCCTAATATTTCAGATGCAGTGGTTATTGATGGGTTGACTGAAGCTGTGATATCCGGTATTTTAGATGGTTCGATACAGCCTTCTGCAGATTTTCTACAGATCCAAGCTGATTTCAAAGCAAATCCGGAATTTGTCAAGTATTTCTCTCAATTAGAGTTTCCTACAGTAGATGGCTCCATACCAGGTGCCAGATTGACATTTGACAAAAGAGAAACCACAAAGAATGAATTTAATTCCAGAATCGGAGCGCTAGTCGGGCCTTGCAAAGAGACAGCAGACGAAATCTACCTGCGCAATGTCAAAAAACTGGAGGATGAGTCAGTGGTTCAAATTCAAGGCATTCGTACTAATTATCTAGTATTTACATCTCAATATGAGCAGGATTATGCAGCCAGAATTATTTTAGGAGCCAAATTAATTGCTGATAACACTACCGAATTATTAGATTTTGCAGTTTCGACTAACAAAGCTATTGACGAATTAGATTATCCAAGATCTGTCAAAAGAGGGCTTAAGTCCTACATCATCGCTTTTGTATTGGGAAGTAAGGATCAGTTGATACAATTCGAAGAATCTTTTGCCATTGCTGCTGAATTTGCAAAAGATAAGCGAATTACAGCATCCAACGTACTGAGGGATGGAGCAATCCTAACGGCCGAAACCAATTTAAATTCCGCCATACTAATTCAGACTACCAACTATAACACCGCTGTTAACAATTGCCATAATCAAGGTGCTGGGGGTTGATTCAATCACTATTCAAATTAAAAAATATGAAATATATAAAATTAATGCTGCTGGTTTTCCTTCTTCCATTTTCGGTGGAGGCCCAAATATCGTTTAGTGAGTTTGGAGCTGGATTGAGTTCCTGGACCAGGCTCTATTCGACCCCTGATGAAACCATATTATTGGTTGATCCAACTCAAGGTAATGGCAGTGCCAATACGGTGGTTGTTCCTTCCGTCTATGGTAAGCTTGATCTTGGTAAAACTTTCAGCCTAAGAGGAAGAGTGGGTTATGCCCAGAATACATTTCAGTCTGTTACTTCCTCCCTTGGTGATCTAGTCAGAATTGAAAAGATTGAGCAAAATATTATTCCCGCCGGACTTCAACTAGAATATAGATTTCCCTTGTCAAAATCTTCTAAATCAGGTACAAAAGCTGATTTGGATGAAGGAGAGGCGAGTGAAAAAAGTGTGGATCCTAGTTCGAAATCATACTTTATTGGTGGATTGGGTATTTCCCGCTATTTTATTCAGCATACGATCAGTCGTGAAGTGATAGGGGGAGAAGGTTCTTTACCTGCATCAAAGTTTTCGGGTAATGATTTTGGCTTTACAGCTATGGTAGGCTACTCTACCTTAGTCTCTGAGCGTCTTGTTCTTACGCTTTTCTCTCAGTTTAATACAGGTTCTTACGATCATCGGGTCTATTCTGAGGATAGTATCGGAGCTTTCGAAGTACAAAACATATCACTTCAAGGCTTGGAATTTGGAGTTACGATAGGTTTTAAATTGAAGTAGAGCAATGAGATTTTCCATAAAATTTATTGTCCTAAGCATGGTATCGCTTAGTTGCCTTACAAGTGCTTCTGGACAGGTAAACTTTCTTGGAAAGCCAGGTCTAGTAAGAATACCCAAGCCTAGTTTTATAGATAAAAGAGATAACATTCAATTTCAAGTAGCTTATTTACCTGTAGAATATGCCATAAATAATTTCATGAATAGAAAGTCCAATGAGTTTTTCTATTCTGTTCAGTTGCGACCCTTGTCATGGGTAGCAGTGAATTTTGTGCTTACCCGACCAGTAGATGTACCTAGAATAGGAATTGGAGATCGACATTTAGATCTTCAATTCTTTATTTTAAATCAGAAAAAATATGGCATCAACCTTTCCGTGATTCTCTCACCCGCCCTGGCGGCTAGTTTTATCGATCACAATTCGATAGTTATCAGTCGCAATATAGCTATCAGCAATTCAATCAGCATTGAGCCTGTGTTAGGTTATGGTTTGGAGGTAAATTTCCGAGAACCACCTAAAAAGGCAAATCTTGATGATATGGGGTATCAATGGATCGCTAAATCCGAATTTGGTAATTACTATTTGTCAGGATTTTTTGGTGGATTACAGCTCAATCTAAAGGACAGGGTTTTTGTTTCAGCGGAATATGACACTCAATATATTAATCTTGGTGCCAGCGCCATTATTTTTAAGAAAATAGGCTTGCAGGTAAATTATTTTGACTTAAAAGCTATTTCCGGTCAGATTTTCTACAAGATTTATCTTGATAAATCACTAAAAAGAAACATGAAAGCGTATGAATAAACTTCTACCGGGCATTATTTTTTTACTTTTTTATACCAGTGTAATTGCTCAGGATGTTACTGAACTAAGAGCTGCACTGTATGCTGCCGGTTTTGAGCAGGTATTGATATTCCCAATGCGCTCAACGAGTGAAGGTAGTGTATACATGACTGGTGTGGAGCATCGAGGAATAAATAATCCTGCTGAAGCAGTACGTTTGGCCAATTCTATAAGTCAAGAACTGGGATTTAACCAAAATAAATTTGTGCTGCTTTACAAAGGGCAAGCACTTTTTGAATCAACTATTGAGCATCAATCAATTCGTACAGCTAATTTTTCTGACACTGATGCAATGGACTTATTCAGAAAATTTAGTGTCAGTAAGTATAGATTTAATGTGGTTATTGATCCAGATATCCAAATCCGGTTTGGATACTTTGAGAATCCAATCCAAAGTAAAATTGGTGTACTTATTGGATCCGACATTATCCTTGCGAGAGGTTTATCCTTGTTTGCAGGTTTAATGATTCCTATTCAAAATGATTTGGACAGCGAGAGCAATCAGCTAAAGCTTGGCCCGACTTTTTTTGAATACTTTACTCCGCTTGCCAAAAATCATTACACGCAATTGTCTGTTGGATTATTTCATAATAATCGATACGGTCTCGACTTTGAATACCGTTTTTTTCCCTATGATGGCAGATTGAGCCTCGGCTTTCGGTACGCAAAAACAGGCCTTTATTATTTTCCCAATAAATCCATCTTTTTTGACCCTATAACTGACGACCTGATAGTGGGAAATATTGAATTTCTTTTGCCTAAGGAGCGAGTTAGTATTTCGTTGGATTTCGGTCAATTTCTCGAGAATGATCGGGGAATTAGATTTTCTGTGTTTAAGCAATACAAAAATATAGAAGTTGGTTTCTTTTCAACAGCCACAGTACTGGGTAATACTTCAGGATTCAATTTTACGATTCCACTAGTCCCCGGCAAGCTTATCAGATCAAAATCTATTGAACTGAGAACCAATGATTCATTCCGTTGGGAATATAGCTACAGTAATGAAGGTGCTATTGGCAGGGAATTTAATGCCACAAGAACTATTAAAAACAATCTTAGACGATTCAACTCTAATCTTTTT
>JBDNIP010000200.1:0-11948 GCA_041688245.1 Algoriphagus sp. | reverse complement strand
GAAAACTGCGCATTTACGACTTGGCTAGAAGCCCCTTTATCATCAAAAGTTGTTACGTAAATTAGATTAGTTGACATTTTGAGTATTCGAGTCATAGCTCGTGGGTCCACAATATTCACCTTGAATTTTGATTCTGAACGGAACATGCCAGGTAGGTCTGACTCAAAAATAGCTCTTAGCTCGTCTCCTACAGGACCGGACCATTTCAAAGAATCGATGACCATTATAATTTCTCCTATTGAGCCTCTGGCTTTCGGTTTTGTACTGTCTGGGGAGTTTCCATCTGGAGCACAGCCAAATGCTAATGTAAAAAGAAGGACACTTGAAATAAATGATACTGATAGTTTCATTTAGGTTGGGATTGCTTTTCTCGGGTAAATTAATCACATAAACACACATTACCCTTTTTGAAGTAAGAAATTGAAGACAGTTAAAAAAAATTAACAATTGAAGAATTGTGTTTAGCTAATAATCAGTCGTTGCCCCGGTTTAATTGTGTTATTATTCAAATTATTAAGTCGCTTTATTTGCCCCACCGTAAGATTTGGATTTTTTCTGGAAATGATCCACAATGAATCTCCTGGTTGAACAATGTAATAAGTTCTTCTACCTGGATTTGGATTTGTCTGTTCAATAGAAGATTTGGTACTAGGGGATACTTTTAATTCTTGACCGACCTTGATGAGGTTTGATGATAAGTTATTCCAATCTTTTAAAGCAGCCACTGTAACCCCTTGGCGAATTGCAATAGTTCCGAGTACGTCTCCAGATCTCACTCTGTAAGTTTGGCTATTGACACTTTTAAATCCTGAAGTAGCTATTTTGTCAACTCTGACAGTTTCTTTACTGCTGGCTATTAGTTGTATGCTATGATTGGAAAGGGAGTCTGTCAACCAAGCTAAATTTTCATTTACATAAGCTGCTTTGCTTTTTGGTATTCTAATAAACATTGAGCGATTACTTTCTGGCACTTTTCTATTTTTTATAGATGGATTTAATCTTTCCAAATCTGCCACACAAAGGTTTGTTAGTTCTGCAAGTTTATCTAGTTCAAATGCACGATTGAATCTTATTTTTACATTTGTAAGAGCATATGTCGGATCTTCAAGATGAAAGTTGTGCTCTTCTAGATGATTTAAGACATAAAGCATTGCCTGAAATTGCGGAATATAACTTCTCGTCTCTTTTGGAAGATAATTATAGATTTCCCAAAATGTTTTTTTACCACCAGATCTTCGAATTGCCTTTCTTACGTTCCCCGGACCGCAATTATAAGCCGCCATGGCCACTTCCCAGTCACCGAACATTCGATAAAGTGATTTTAAATACTTTGCGGCAGATTCCGTAGCATGATCAGGATCCATCCGATCGTCTACATCAGCATTGATTCGCATTCCATACATTCCTCCGGTAGCAGGCATAAACTGCCAAAGGCCAGTGGCTCCTACGCGAGATTGAATTTGAGGGTCTAATCCTGACTCGATAATCGACAGGTACTTAGTTTCCAATGGCATTTCATACTTTGCCATCGTTTCATCAAATAGTGGAAAGTACAGCTCTTTTCGAGCTATTACCATTGTGGTATAGTCACGATTACGAACAGTAAAATATTGAATAAATGAAAAAATCCGATCGTTTAGTTCAAAAGACATGTCAACGTCCATTGCCTCCACACGCTTTTTTATTTCATCATACGTGAAATCAGGTACGTATTCATAGTGATAATTCGGAAGTAGTGCTCCCTCCAGCAGCTCATTCGCAGCTAAGTTTTGATCATCTTGAGAGAAAGACTCTGTCAGTGAAATCAAACAAAATACATTTATTAGTAAGATTGAACTGAGCAGTTTCGCTTTCATTTTTCAGGAACTTAATTTGGTCAAATAATTACTGAAAGCATATAGTTCTGCTTCCTTAAAAGAATTTGAGATCACTTGAAGTCCGATTGGCATTCCTTCCTCATCTACTCCATTAGGAATAGAGATTGCTGGAACTCCGGTCACAGAAGCTTGTACTGTAAACAAATCTTCTAAATACATGGACACGGGATCTTCACTATGGTCACCAAATTTAAACGCCGTGGATGGCGTAGTGGGCATAATGATATAGTCAAAATCTGACAATAGATTCTCGGTGAATTCTTTTATTAGTCTTCTTACCTTTTGGGCCTTAGTGAAATATGCTTCAAAATAGCTTGCACTTAGTACAAATGTACCAAGCATAATTCTTCGCTTTACCTCCTCACCAAAAGCCTCACTTCTCGTTAACTTGTACATGCTTTCAAGATTGTGAGCATTTTGGCTGCGATAACCGTACTTTACCCCATCAAAACGAGATAAATTTGAACTCGCTTCAGCCGTAGTGAGAATATAATAAGTAGGAAGAATATAATCTAAAAGTGGAAAATTAACTTCTTTTACTTCATGTCCCTCACTTTTCAACTTCATTAAAACAGCTAAAGTCTTTGCTTTTATTGCAGGCTGAAGTGCTGGAGATTCCATGGTCTCTTTGAGGTAAGCAACTTTTGCTTTCTTGTCAAAATGTAAGAGTTCGCTATAATGAAGCACAGGCTTACGGGATGAGGTGCTATCAAATTCATCATGACCAGCCATGATTTCCATGATTAATGCATTGTCTCGTATAGTCTTGGAGAAGACTCCAATTACATCAAAGGATGATGCGTAAGCGATTAAACCCCAGCGAGACACTCTTGAATAAGTTGGTTTCATACCGATTACTCCTGTAAAGGCGGCAGGTTGGCGAACTGATCCTCCAGTATCTGAGCCTAGTGAAGCAGTACAAAGATTTGCCTGAACAGCTACAGCAGCACCTCCGGATGATCCTCCTGGCACTTTAGTCTCATCTAAAGCGTTCAGCACTCTTCCGTGATCAGAATTCTCGTTTGAACTACCCATTCCAAATTCGTCACAGTTTAATCTGCCAATAATTATTGCATCCTCATCTGTCAGGCGCTGAATAGCAGTGGTAGTAAATTGTGATTTAAAACCTCTTAAAATTTTTGAGGAGGCATTAACCTCATGATCTTTATAGCACAATACGTCTTTGATGCCTATGACCATTCCTGCTAGCCTTCCTGCTTTTCCCTGATCTAGTTTTTCATCAACAATATCAGCTTGAGCTAAGGCAGACTGTTCATAAACTTCAACGAAGGCGTTAAGATGCGCCTTCGTCTGAATGTTATTTAAATAATGTAGGACGATAGCTTTACAGGTAGCCTCATTTTTTTCGAGCGATTTTTTGATTTCGTCGAAAGAACTAAATCTTTCCAATGGAATTGACTTAAAGGGTTACTTTTTCTTGTCTTTCATACCTTCTTCAAGGTCGCTTTGAATATCCTTGGTGGCATCTTTGAATTCTCTGATTCCGCGGCCTAAGCCTTTGGCAAGTTCAGGGATTCTTTTTGCACCGAACAAAAGGAGGATGACCAAAACGATCAAGATCATTGAGCCAGGACCCATAGTTTGAATAAAACCTAATGTTGACATAATGGTGTTGTTTAAATATAAATTTAATATAAAGATATAACTGTCATTGGTGATCACAAAGAGCTGTAGCGACGCAGTCTATCTTTTTTTACTAATATACGAAAGATTAAGCTATTTGGATTTAAGCCACGTACTTGGATCCATTACTTGAAGACCTTTCCAAGTCTGGAAATGAACTTCTGCTTCGCCGTCCGGTCCTGTGGCTACATCTGCAATGACGTCTTTCGCAGTGACTTTTTGACCTGATTTTACAGCGATGGTTTTAAGTTTACTATACATGGTATAATACTCACCATGCTTGATTATGATTGTTCCGCCGTAGCCAGGCATTGTTGTGATTTTAGTTACAGTTCCGTCAAAAACAGTCCTAACATTCGAGTTAGGTTGGGTGCGAATATCAATCCCATCGTTCTCCATCGTAATGCCTTTCAGGGTAGGATGAGGATAAGTTCCGTAGCGTTGAGACACAAACCCAGTCTCCACTGGCCACGGCAACCTCCCTCTATTTCCAGCAAATGAGCTTGAGAGTGCGGCTACTTCTGGCGTCATTGGCATGCTTGTGCCGGCTGATTTGGTGGCAGTACTCTTTTCTTTTTTTGATGCAACTTCAGCACGTCTGATCTCAACCTCGATTACTTGCTTAATCATTCGATTTAGCTGGTCTTGCTGTTTCTTGGTGGCTGTAATTTGAACTTTTATGGTTCGTTCTTTACTAGAAAGTGTGTTGACTACTCCTTGTTGAGTTTGCTTAAGTCGCTCAAGTTCCTGACGCTCTTTCTGCTCTTCAGACAAAACTTTTACTTTCTCGGATTTACGCTGGTCAAGTGTAATCCGTTCGGTAGATAATTCTTGGCTTAGTTTTGTGATTTGGACCGCTTGCTGTTTTCTGTTGTCAGTATATTGTTTCAGATACATCAATCGCGCGTAAAGCTGATTAAAATTTCCAGAGCTGAAAACGAAAGCTACAATGGAGAGCCCACGATTCAACTTGGATGCATTATAAATCATACGACCGTATTCGGCTTTTAGAGCTATTAATTCAGATTCTAGAGAGCTTATTTTAAATTTAGTCTCATCTATTTCCTGGTTGATTAGTTTAATTTCCCGGTCTAACGTATTTACTAATCTGGTTTGAGTTTGAAATCGTCTTGTAATTGCATTTAATTCTCCTATCGTATTTTTTTTGGTCGCAGTCGTTTGTCGGAGAATTGCGTCAAATTCTTTAAGTCGTTCTTGCACAGCAGCTTTCTCACGTTCCAATTCCTCACGTGTCTTCTTCGACTGTGCAGTCAGTTCCCCTGAGTAAAGTGAAAACAGCCCTCCAAAAAAGAGTGTAATTAGAAGATACTTGCGGAACATTAAAGTCAGAATTTGAAGGGGAAATTCAATGGGTCTGCAAAAGGCTCAATTTTGGTCCATTCTATATTGATTATTGTATTTTGATTTCCATCGGGTAGTTGGTAAGCTAGCTTAATCAAAACCCCAATCGGGAATGGCTGAGATTCTAGTTCCTGAAAACCCGAAAAACTGGCCAAGAGGGATCCACGGTCATCTAGTGAATTACTTACCGACTCAGTTACTTTTCCATGACTTGCCTGGACTTTGCTGAAATACCGAACTTGATTTCTGACTTGAGTGATTTCAAATTCCTTACCAACTCGAATTAGTCTATCCTCATAATCGATGGGATAGGGAGGATTTGCCCAGAGGAGATTCTGAAACAGTTTCAACGAAAGCTTTAATCCAAAAACAGTATCAAATTCTTTGAAAGTCAAATTGATATCTTCCTTTCCTATTCGATCTTTGATCATGATTTTGTCTTGTGTGACCAGACCTCGCACTGCTTCCATTCCCATTCCAGGGGAAATGGTAAACCAAAGAACGCTATCTTTTTTGGCACGTAAGCTTAGGCTGCCACGAGTGACTTTTCCCGACTCTTCTTCAATTATGATTTTTGCCTTAGCACTCAAATAATCGTAAGAAGCATACTGGGGTGAAAAATCCCCCATTTTACCATCTCCTTGGTAGGGTACTACTTTTTTGGAACACGAAGAGATGGATATTATTAGGATAAAAATGGTAAGTCCGCTAAAAATTCTATTCATGGTATTTTCCTTCTTTTATTTTGAGAGCGAGGTTCTTTGATACTTCTGTAGTTGCTTGTGCCTTCTTCCAATAACTGATAGCTTCTGCTTTTTCTCCCAAGTGATAAAGGATATCACCATAATGCTCTAGCATTACTCCGCTAGGTTCAGTTTCTTGTGCTAAAGCCATGTCCATATACTTTTTTGCCAGTTCGTAATCTTGTAATTGGAATAATATCCATGCATATGTATCAAGGAAAGTGCCATTATTCGGGAATTTGATCACTACCTTCTTAGACATTTCTTTGGCTTTTTCCAATTCTAGCTTTTCAACTGATAGGAAGTAGGCATAATTATTTAGCACCTGCTCGTCATTTGGATTTATCTTCAGTGCTAATTCGAATTGATCAAATGCTTGTTCTTTCTGTCCCAAATTGTATAAGGAATTGCCAAGGGATCCATAAGCTACCTGATCCAGTTGGGGATTTCGCCTTGCATTAAGTTCCAACGCCTTTTCGAGAGAAACTACTGCAACGCTGTCCTTTTTTTGGGCGGATTTCACCACCCCATCATAAAACCAAAACTCAGCCTTCTGAGGAAATTCTTCGACTCCCATTATCGTGAATTTCTCCACTTCTTGAAAATTAGCACCTTCATCGAAAGAGCTTAAGATTACTTGTTCGAGTAAAGAATCATCTTTCGGATTTAGCTGAAGTGACCTTTTGAAATATTCAATCGCCGCTTCTTGGTCGTTTGATTTGACCCTTCGCTCGCCCATTGCTGCATAGATCGATGCATTTTGGGGAGAGTTTTCCTTCATTAAACTTTCCAGACTGTCTAAAAGTGATTCTCGCTCCTGAGTTTTTATTTCATTTAAAAAGGAGGAATAAGCGCGGGATTTTACCTCGGGGTCAAGGTCTGAACTAGAAAAAGCTTGGTAGAGGTAATCAACAGATTCTTGATTTCTTCCTTTTTCTTTCAAAAGAGAGTGAGCTGCCATTTGAAGTTCAGGCTGATTTGGGTACTTCTGGATTTCGTTTGACACTAAAGCTAATGCTTCATCTACTTTAGTGTTATTGTATAATATTTCCACCAAGTTTAGCACATATGATGGATTGCCAGGTTTAGCGTCAATGAGCTTTTGGCCCTCATCAATAGCGAGGTCAAGTTGATTGTTTTTGAGGTAGATCCGCTGTTTTTGGATCGTAATTGGTTCCAATACTCCATAATACTTTTCTGCCCTATCGAGCACCACTAATGCTTTTTCCAGCTCATTGGCAGTCAAGTAGATTGAAGCCAGATCTAAATTATATTGTTGGTTGGATTCCCCGTCTGAGGTGAGTCGGTCTAAAATTTCTGCAGCTTTTAGCGGCTGTTTCAGACTCGTATAGATTTCAGCCAGCATCAGGGAGTAATATTTATTTTCACCGTCTAGCTCTTCTGCTTTAATCGCAAAGGGTAATGCTTTGGTAGGGTCGTTGGCTTTGACCAAGACTTCTGCAAGCTTATAATAGATCGCTGGTTCATCCGGAGAAAACTCTAAAGCCTTCTGGAAATAGAAGTATCCTTTTTCAAGTTCGCCAAGGACCAGATTTTTTTCTCCTTCAATAAAATATCTTGTTCCTTTGGATTCATTCTCTTGTTGCTTCCGCTCTTTTTTGGAAAGAGAAGACTGAGCAAATCCAGTAGTGCTGACAAATAAGAAGGTAAAGATTAGTAATAGGAATTTTTTCGAAATCACGGAATTAGTGCTAAGCTTTATCTAGAGACAAACATAGTGTCTTTTGAAGAATATGACAGATTGTTTACTAAAGTTCTTCAGGTAGCTAATGGTTCAATCCTGATAAACTACAATTCTAACGATATACGAAAGGGAATGATCTCAGTTGTGGCATAAATTTGCTTGAACTCATTTTTTTGAGTTTAGAATAAATTTCCTAATTGTTTCTTTTTCTAAAATCACCAAAAGACCAATGAAAATCACAATTAAGCCATTTTTTGCAAAAAAGTTAAGGATTGGCTCACCCAAATCCAAGTAAAAACCTCCGTAGCTTAATGCAAAACCAATTAGTAGGTAGAAAATATACTTTTCTGTCTGGTAAGGGATAGGATAGTATTTTTGGCCAAAGAAAAAGCAGATTATACACATGACCAAATAGCTAGCTAAGGTACTCAATCCACCGCCTAAGAACCCTAAAATTGGAACAAGCAAAAATACAACCCCGATACTTACCACCGCACCGGCTAGCGTAATCCAAAATGAATAGCCTGTTTTATCAGTGATCTTGAACCAAATTGAAAGATTAAAGTAAATCCCCAATAACAAATAGCCCATCATAAGCATTGGAACAATGAACAATCCTTCCTCGTAGCCAGGACCTCTCAAGAACAAGGGCCCCAACCAATCTAGATTAACCGAAATTGCAATCATTAAGGAAGTGCAAAAGAGAATAAATGCATGCATTACTTTTGCATACAGCGCCGGAGAGTTTGGATCACCGGATTGTCTGAAAAAGAAAGGTTCAGCGGCATATTTAAATGCTTGAATCACCAAATTCATCAGGATTGCCAATTTGAAATTAGCCCCAAAAACTCCACCTGCATCCCTGCTGCTCAGTCCCGGGTAAAAATTAGCTGGAATCAAATATTCAAAAAACTGTCTTGAAATAAGCTCATTCGTTACTCCTGCTAAACCCATAAAAAGTAGTGGGAGTGAATATTTCCACATTGGTTTAATAATTTTTTTCTCCAGCTTGAAGGAAAAGAATCCTGCTTTCCACCAGACAAAAGGGATTATAAGTCCATTTGCAAGAAGGTTAGCAAGCAAAATATATTCAACCCCCCAATTTGATTGGTAGCCTAGAAATCCTTCAGGAATGCTGCCTTCTGCAATCAAATAAGGTATCCCAACAATCAGGATGACATTAAGTCCTACGTTGAGCAGTATATTTAAAATCTTTGCGCCAGCGAATACCAATGCCTTATTTTCGAGTCGGAGCTTTGCAAAAGGAATCGCCAGAACCGCATCAAAAGAAAGTAAAAGTGCAATCCATTGGAATAAATAGGCTTGCCCGGGATAATTCATCGTCTTAGCCAGCCAAGGGGCCAAAAGGTAAAGAGCAGATCCAAGTACCAGCGTACTTGTGATCAACAATGATTGAGTGGTATGATATACTTTTTCGGGATCAAGATTTTTCCCGGTAGTATACCTGAAAAAAGTAGTCTCCATCCCGTAAGTGAAAACTATATTCAAAAATCCAATTAAAGCATAGATTGAAGTGAATGCACCAAGGTCCTCTTTGCTTAGATAAGCGGTATAGATGACGATCAATAGAAAATTGATTGACCTGCCTAGAATGCTACTTAAACCGTAGATTGCTGTTTGGCCGGCAAGTTTCTTTAAGCTACTCATTTGGAGCTATGAAGTCTATTCACCTTTAAAGCTTGGCCTTCTCTTCTCCAGAAAAGCTGAAGTACCTTCTTTGTAATCTCCTGATTTGACACAGCGAGCAAAACTGTTCGCTTCGGTTTGAAAGCCATCTTCCTCAGGAAGAAAAACTGCATTCACGCAGTCAACGACCATTCCTATAGCCAGGGGAGCTTTACTCATTATTTTTGAAATCAACTCTTCCGCTTTTTCCATCGCTTCCGCTTTGGTAGGAAGTACGTAGTTTACCAATCCAAGAGTTCTAGCCTCGTCAGCACCTATCATGTCTCCGGTCATCATCAGTTCGTTCGCCTTTCCTCTGCCTACTAAAAGTGTGAGTCGCTGTGTTCCGCCATACCCTGGAATAATTCCCAAGTTTACCTCTGGTTGACCAAAACGAGCATTAGCAGTAGCGACTCTCATGTGACAAGCCATAGCAAGTTCACATCCGCCTCCAAGGGTGTAGCCATTGGTTACTGCAATAACTGGCTTGTGGCAGTTTTCAATCATCGAAAAAATATCCTGGCCATTTTCAGCAAACTTTCTCGCATTCACCTCATTTAGACTTGCAATTTCACTGATATCAGCACCAGCTACGAAAGCCTTTTCGCCTGAACCAGTTAGGATGACAGCTTTGATGGATTTATTATCAACAACCTCTTCAAAAATGATTCTTATCTCCTCCAAGGTATCAATGTTTAAGGCATTCATCTTGTCCTCACGATTGACGGTCAAATACAGTACGCCATTTTTTTCTTCAGTAAGAATGTTTTTCAGATCAGTCATGGTAAGAAATGTGTTGTTGAGCAAATATACACTCAGCCATATCATTCACAAATTTGAGCGTTCAGAAAATGACTTCGGCAAAGGATAAAAGTAATTCTAAAACCAATTTTTATACTACTCATAAGCGGATTTTTGGCTGTTTTCCAGTTCCTATTCCCTCATTTTTACATACTTTTGCAGAAATAAAATTTTAACTAAATTCTTTATTTTATATGTCCTCCAAAAGAAAAATAACTGTCGCTTATGGTGATGGCATAGGGCCGGAAATCATGAAAGCTACGCTGAATATCCTTGAAGCTGCCGGCGCTCAACTCGAATACGATGTGATCGAAATAGGGGAGCAGGTCTATTTGAAAGGTATCAGCTCAGGAATGGAGCCAAAGTCATTTGACTCGCTTCGGGAGACTAAAGTATTTTTAAAATCACCAATTACTACCCCCCAAGGTGGAGGATTTAAGTCCTTGAATGTAACCACTCGAAAGTCTTTCGGGCTTTTTGCAAACGTGCGTCCTTGCCGAGCTTTCGCACCATTTGTAAGAACACATTTTCCAAAAACTGATTTGGTGATCATCCGTGAGAATGAGGAAGACCTTTACGCAGGAATTGAACACAGACAGACTCAAGAAGTCTATCAGACTTTAAAACTGATCTCTGAACCAGGTTCTGAAAAAATCATTCGATACGCATTTGAGTACGCTAAGAAAAACAGCAGAAAGAAAGTGACTTGTATGACCAAGGATAATATCATGAAATTAGGCGATGGTCTTTTTCATAAGAAATTCGATGAGATTGCTGAAGAATATCCTGAGATCGAAAATGATCACAAAATCATTGACATCGGAACAGCTTTGGTAGCAGAGCGTCCGGAGATTTTTGATGTGATCGTAACACTAAATCTTTATGGAGACATTATTTCTGACGTTGCTGCGCAGGTGACGGGTTCTGTTGGTCTTGGTGGATCAGCGAATGTTGGAGAAGAAGTAGCCATGTTTGAAGCGATTCACGGTTCTGATCCTGATATTTCAGGAATGGGAATTGCAAATCCTTCCGGACTTTTGAATGGTGCAATCATGATGTTGGTTCATATCGGTATGCCAGAAATGGCTGAGAAAATCGCAAATGCCTGGATGAGAACTTTGGAAGATGGTATCCACACTGGAGATATCTATCAGGAAGGACTTTCTACCAAGAAAGCAGGAACTCAAGAATTTGCAGATGCAGTAATCGAGCGATTGGGACAAAAGCCGATTAATATGATTCCCGTAGAGTACGATAAGGAAGACACCAAGCCTATGGTGATCAAACTCAAGCCGCAGAAACATCAGAAAAAGGAATTGATCGGAGTGGATGTGTTTATCGATTGGGATGAGGATAACCGAAATTTCAATGTGATCGGTGAGCGTCTTAGAAAGGCAAATGCAAACGGATTGCAATTGCAATTAATTACAAACCGCGGTGTAAAAGTATTTCCAGAAGGTATGCGGGAAACGTTCTGTACGGATCATTGGAGATGCAGATTCAAGACCGCTGACGAAGGTCTGATCACGCACGACACTATTTTGGAGCTTTTGAAGCAGATCCAAGACTTGGGCTTTGACTTTATCAAAACTGAGCACCTGTACACTTTTGATGGTGTCAGAGGATATTCTTTGGCACAAGGAGAGTAGGTGATGTAAGATTTTAGATTTATAAAAACCGGAGAAGCTGGAGAAATTCAGAAGCTCCGGTTTTTTTACAGTAAAAGTTTCAATTTTTTTTACCACTAAGTACGCTGAGGTTGAGCAAAGGGACACAAAGAAGTTTCGAACATTTTGTTTCTGATCGATCCCCAATTTCTATTTCCAAAAATCATCGACTTCGACAGAGCAAAACTTCGGTGAACTTACCGTAGGTACGTAATATGGGTAGAAAATAATGAATAGATGATTCCGGGTTTTGGCCGAAAATACGCCAACCGAGAAAATAAGGGTTCGCCAAAACGGTTGAAGATGTTTTTTTACCAAGCGGACATTGTTTTTTTTACCGCGAAGCACGCTGAGGTTAAGCAAAGGGACACAAAGGGATTTTGGATGTTTCTGTATTTGATCGATCCCCAATTTCTATTTCCAAAAATCATCGACTTCGACAGAGCAAAACTTCGGTGAACTT